>NZ_BLZR01000002.1 GCF_014193895.1 Clostridium fungisolvens
AGTTTATCTTTGCCGCTCATTTGCGACTTCTTTATGTTATCATGTGTACATTTTTTTGTCAACATCTTTTTTAAAATTTTGTTTTCAGACAAAATTCTTAAATTTGTTTGTTGACTTGTCGTTGTTTATATCAGCGACGTGTTTTATAATAACATGTATATGGACACTTATGATTATATAATGCGCTATTTTTCTTGATTTATTCGCATATATAATTGTTTTTTCTATATATTCCTCTAAATTTCTAGAATTGATACACTTGGATATGTTTATTGGTATATTTAGTCATATTCTTTAAATATGTACTAGCTAAATCTAAAAATCTACTTAATAAAGCTACTTAGGCTTTTAAAAATATACTATATATAAACTACTTCATACTTAAATCTATCAGATGATGATTTGCAGATTCATAAAAATCTTTATAATGCATGTATTAATTGAAGCAATTTATATATTCATAGAAAAGCCTATTTCTCAGATACTTTCCAGTTCTAGCGAAAGAACTTTAAAATATAATTGCACTAAAACAAAAATAGTTTATACTTATGATGATTTAATTATTCTTAGTTAATTAAAGTTCAAGCAAATTTATATAACATTTTAATTATCATTACATAAACTTGTTTCTTATGGCCATTATTTGTATATAATATAATGTATTTATTAAATTAAATATAATGATATCTTCCTAAACATATATAACATCATTATATTTGCTTAAAGACTTTATTCTTATTAATACGGAGGTGATAATGATTATGATGAGATTACCAAGTTATATGATGTATTTAATTTTTGTTATCAATTTTATTCTTTCAATTACTATAGTAGTTTTAGAAAGAAAGCAACCAGAAAAAACATTGGCTTGGCTTTTAGTTCTTGCTCTTGTTCCACCAGTAGGCCTATTTTTATATATTTTCTTAGGCAGGAATTGGAAGATACACAAATTGAATGACGAAAGATTTTCAAGTCAAGTTCAAGATCTGATATCCCCTGTATTAAAAGAAATAAAAGATAAAACCTATATATCTTTAATTGAACTTTTAGCTAATAATAGTGATTCCCCTGTATTTTTAAATAATGATATCACTGTTTTTAAAGATGGGATTGAAAAGTTCCAAAGACTTAAAGAAGAGCTGCTAAAAGCAAAGCATCATATCCATTTGGAATATTATATAGTTAAAAGCGACATTATAGGCAACGAAATAAAAGAAATTTTGATAAAAAAATCCTTAGAAGGTGTACGTGTAAGATTTATAATCGATAGAGTTGGAGCTGCCAAAATGAAAAGAAGCTATATTAGAGAACTCAGATCTGCTGGAATCGATGTAGTTTTATACTCGTATTTTTTATCCCCTTTATTGAAACTTATAAATACTCAAATAAATTACAGAAATCATAGAAAAATTGCTATTATTGACGGTAAAGTAGGTTTTTTGGGCGGTATCAACATAGGTGATGAATATCTTGGCAACAGTAAACTAGGATATTGGAGAGATACTCACATAATGGTGAAAGGTGATTTTGTCTTGGGACTTCAGGCAGTATTTTTAGATGACTTTATGACAATCCAACAAGCTAATAATTACTATAGTTTCTACGATCAAGAATTTGATCAATACTTTCCTACAACTAAGGTAGAATCACCTTTGGCCATGCAACTTGTAAAAAGTGGTCCAGATTCAGAATTTCCAGCAATAATGCAAGGAATGCTAAAGATGATTACCATGGCTACAGATAGGATTTATATAACCACACCATATTTTGTTCCTACCGAAAGTATAATGGATGCTCTTAGAATATCTGCATTAGGCGGAGTAAACATTAAGATAATATTTCCTGAAAGAGCTGACCATATAATGGTAAATAAAGCTTCTAGAACTTATCTCGGAGAACTTATGCGTTGTGGTGTAAGAGTGTATTTTTATGATAAACATTCTTTTGTTCATGCAAAAACTATTACAATAGACGGAAAAATTTCTTCAGTTG
Source organism: Clostridium fungisolvens (assembly GCF_014193895.1). Classification (NCBI taxonomy): domain Bacteria; kingdom Bacillati; phylum Bacillota; class Clostridia; order Eubacteriales; family Clostridiaceae; genus Clostridium; species Clostridium fungisolvens. Next base: position 1,993 of record NZ_BLZR01000002.1, read on the forward strand.
GTACAGCTAACATGGATATAAGAAGTTTTGACTTAAACTATGAAATTAATACTGTAATCTATAACGAAGACATATCACAGCAACTAGACCAGTTATTCTTAGAAGATTTAAAAAACTGTAGAGAATTTTCCTTAGAAGAATATGAAAATGCAGATAAGTTAACTAAAGTGATTGAGGGTGTAGCAAGAATATTCTCATCACTTCTGTAAATGTAAAAAAGTTGCTGAAGCAACCTTATTCAGTAAGTTTTTTTAACGCATCTACCTTTACGAATGTATATGAGGAAAACTTGGCAGACGAATAAGTTTTTTTTACTGCATAGTCATAAAAAGATTCTAAAAGCATTTAAATATCTAGGTTTAACTAACCTGAAAACTTTGTAACTTCCTATGCAGTAAAAATAGTGGTCTAAACCACTATCTTAGATTTATATCTAATTTTATTAACTAGCGTAATTACCATACCTCCGAATATAGCGCCACTTGTATCTATTAATACATCTCTAAACTTGCCAGTTCTTCCTGGCACAAAAAGTTGATGAATCTCATCTGTACAAGCGTATCCAAAAGTTAAGAGTATACCAAATACTATAGCAGTTTTTTTATTTAGGTAATTCTTAAAAACATTATACGCAAGAAGGAATAGTATAAGGTATTCTGTGAAATGTGCAGTTTTTCTTACAATAAAAGTAGCAAGATCTCCTAACATCCCATTTAAGTCTATTCCTAATGCATTAAACACATATATGACTAACGCACTTTGTTTGTCTGATTCAGTTCCATTCTTAGATGAGTAGACAAATATTATAATCATCCAAAACAATAAAGCAGCCCAACTTATTTTTAACTTTAAATTTTTCTTATCCATTTGTCCTCCATCAAATTTAATACTATATAAATTTGCTTAAATAAATTATATAGTTATTAAACATTAATGACAATGGCTATATATCCTTGAGAGTTTTAAAAATAGATTTCGATTCGAAATGGTACATCTTTATATACTATTTTAATTTAGAAATCTTCATATATAACTTTTTATATTTTGCTGCCGACAAATTCCAACTATTGTCCTTATTCATTATTCTGATACATAACCTATTCCACGAACCTTTGTGATTGTTAAAAACATCTAAAGAACGTTCTATTGCACTAAAAAAATCCACGGCATCATATTGTTTAAAAGTAAACCCCTCACCATCATCAGTATACTTATTATAATCCTTAACCGTATCCTTAAGTCCTCCAGTAGCCCTAACTACAGGAACTGTTCCATATCTCATTGCAATAAGCTGACCTAAGCCACAAGGTTCAAACTTTGAGGGCATCAAGAATATGTCTGCTCCTGCATAAACCTTCCTAGAAAAACCTTCATCAAACTTTAGAACCGCTCTAAGATTATCATACTTATTTTCAAGATATTTAATATCCTCTTCGTAGTGAGTTTCACCAGTACCCGTTATTATCAGCTGAATATTTTCACTCATTAATTTATTTATAATACCTTCTAAAAGCCCAATCCCTTTCTGATCTGTAAGCCTTGTCACCATACTTATAATAGGAATATTTGCATCTACAACCAGCCCTAATTCCTCTTGTAGCTTTAATTTATTTTTATGTTTATCATCTAAATTATCAGAATTGTAATTAAACCATATATTTTTATCTTCTTTAGGGTTAAACACATCATAGTCTATACCATTTTGTATACCATCTAGTAAGTGCTTCCTGTCCTCTAATATATTGTGCAGACCATACCCTAAATGTTGCTGCCTTATTTCTTTTGAATATGTTTTACTCACTGTAGTAACTCTATCGGCACTTAATATAGCCCACTTCATAAAGGATATTACATCGCCATATTTTAACTTATCCTCAGTAAAATACTCTTTTTCGTCTAATCCCAACATCCAAAGCAAGTCCTTGCCATATATTCCTTGATATAATATGTTGTGTATTGTAAATACTGTTCTAATATTATCGTAAATTGTATTTCCTCGGTAATAAATGTCCTTTAGCGGTATAACTAAAGATGAATGCCAATCATTGCAATGCAATATATCAACTTTAAAATCATCCATATACTTTATACCCTCAAGCACTGCCTTTGAAAAGAAGATGAACCTTTCATGATCATCGTGGTATCCATATGCCTCTGGTCTATAAAAGTAAAATGGATTATCTATAAAATAATATTGAACTCCATCTAATTTTAAAGTAAAAAGATTGCAATCTACAGTTTTCCATCCTATATAAGTTGTATAACGAGCTACTCTTTTCATCTTTCTCTTTATTTTTTTAGAAAACTTATATTTGGGCATTATTACACGTATATCAACATCTATTTGTTTTAAATTTTTTGGCAATGAATATGCAACATCTCCTAATCCACCAGCCTTCATAAAAGGATACGCCTCAGCGGTTACAAATAAAACTCCCATACTCTTGTTCCTCACATATCTTATAATTCCGATACTTACTTTTACTCGTAAAGATGAAACACTTCAATCCGAAATCTATTCCCTCTTTGGATTATGAGAGGAATTTTTAAAAATGCAAACTTAAGTACGAAGTAGTTCATCTATATATACTATATCTTATAATCTATATTTTTTTATACTAAATCTTAGTTATCAATCGATTTTACCTTATTAAAAATCAAAAAGCTTGGATTATTTTTTAATCCAAGCTTTTATATTATAGACACTTTCAGATTACAAAAGACTCTGTTTTTCTAATACTAGAGGGAATTTTTCTGGTCCCCTTAAATCCTGGCCCTTAGGTATATAGGACCCCTTATCTGCTACTATATTCATAAGTTTAGCATTAGGACCTATTATGCAATTTTGAAGTATAATACAATCTTTAACATAAGCACCCTTGTTTATATTAACTCTTCTTGAAATTACACAATTTTCTACATGGCCCTCTATATAGCATCCATTTGATATTATAGAATTTTTCACTTCACTATCTTTAGTATATTTAGTAGGGCTTTCATCCTTTGACTTTGTATATATAGGAGCATTATCATGAAATAATTCCGCATTTATTCTTACATTTAATAAATCCATGTTTCCTTTATAATATGAGTGCAAAGAGTTTACACAACATAAGTAACCATTAAATTCATAGGAGTATACTCTAAGTGTATCTAATTGTCTATAGATACTTTTTTTAATTTTTCTATTTCTGCCAGTCTTTATACTGTCGTAAATAAGCTCAATAAATAGGTCTTTTCTTAGAAGAAACATTTCCATACATATGTTTGCTTCTTTTTCATAGCCTATATTTTCTCCAACACTCACTACTCTACCATATTCATTAATATTTAATACATCACAGTCAATAAAGCTCTTATCTGCGTTATTTACCTTTTTGTAAAGTACAGTTATATCATTATTACTCTTCTCATGAAAATTCATAGCTTCTCTAAAGTCAATATTGCATATCATATACGAAGGTGCTAATATAACATATTCTTGCTTAGAGTATTGAAAGAATTCAAGATTATCAGCAAAATTATGAACATCGTCATATACTGGGTCTTCATCTGCAAAATTAAAAACTCTAAGTCCATATCTCTTCCTGTGTAAATCCCATGGTCTTCCGTTACTTATGTGATCCATTAAGGATCTTGATTTATTCTTAGTAAATATACCTATATTCTCAATTCCAGCATTAGTCATGTTTGATAATATAAAATCTATTACTCTATATCTCCCAGCAAAAGGGACTGATGCTAATGGCCTTGTTCTAGTAAGTTCAGTTATTTTGTCATCATTCTCATCTAAATTGATTATTCCTAAATAATTTTTCAATATGTTCCCCCCCATAACTTATCCCTCTATAATAGTTCCACTTTTTAAATCTTCTTTTGCCGGTATTACTGTAATTGTCTTTCCATTGCCTATCTTACAATCTTTTCTTATTGCCACTCCGCCACCTACGATAGCTTTATCTACAATAGCATTCTCTCCAATTTTAGTATTAGGCATTACCACCGAATCTTTTACAACTGCATTTTTACCTACTACTACGCCTGGAAAAAGTACTGAATTTTCAACCTCACCATGAATGATACATCCCTCAACAATAAGAGATGATTTTACCGAAGCATTTTGTCCAATATATTGAGCTGGTCTACCTGGGCTTACAGAATAAATTCTCCACTCATCATCGTATAGATTAAGTTCATTGTTATCTTTTAATAAATCCATATTAGATTCCCAAAGACTTTCTATAGTACCAACATCTTTCCAGTATCCTTTAAATGGATACGCAACTAATCTTCTTCCATCTTCAAGCATCTTTGGTATTATATTTTTTCCAAAATCATTAATTGAATTTTTATCTGCCTCGTCTTCTTTCAAGAATTTCTTAAGTGTTTTCCAATTAAATATATATATCCCCATAGAAGCCTTAGTACTCTTAGGATTCGCTGGCTTCTCTTCAAATTCATATATTGACAAATCATCATTAGTGTTCATTATTCCAAATCTTGATGCTTCACTCAATGTTACATCAATAACTGCTATTGTAGCATCCGCTTCCTTCTGTTTGTGAAAATCAAGCATCTTTTCATAATCCATCTTATATATATGGTCACCTGATAATATTAAAACATATTCTGGTTCATACCCATCTACGAAAGGTATATTTTGATATATTGCATTGGCAGTACCCTTATACCAATTGCCACCTCTTTCTTCTTGATAAGGTGGAAGAATTGCTACTCCGCCATCTCTTCTATCAAGATCCCAAGGACTTCCTATACCAATGTGTGAATTTAGTTCAAGAGGTTGATATTGAGTTAACACACCAACTGTATATATACCTGAATTAGCACAATTGCTTAACGCAAAATCAATTATCCTATATTTTCCCCCAAATGGAACTGCTGGTTTTGCTAACTTCTTAGTCAATACCCCTAATCTTGACCCTTGTCCACCAGCAAGTATTAGAGCTATAATTTCTTTTTTTACCATTTTAGCCTCTCCCCTCGTTTTTCATCCCTCAACACCTAACGATGTAATTACAAAAATTGTAATTACACTATTATTATACCAACTACTGTAAATCCCTTCAATGTCCTTTAGCTCTTATTTTTAAATGTAAACGTGTCCTTAACAAATTTTTTTTACTATTTCACCTATTATTATAATTTGTTACATTATTCAAAAGTTTTCCCTTGCTTTTGTTAATAAATACCAAATGCCTGTAGTTATGTACAGGCATCTTATTTATATCTTAATTTTTACTCTGACATAAACTTACTTATATATGCAAGAGACTCTTCAAGCAACTCCTGTCCACCTTGTAAACCTTGTATCTTATCTTCTAAGTTTGATGTTCTTTGGTCTAATCTATATATCATATCTTTTATATCATTTAACAACTTACTATTATAAGAAACTTGGTTTCCATCTGTATCTATATATATTTTTTCTGGAGGATTTCCACATTTATTACACTTTGCATAGATTCCTTCTTTTTCAGTATCCTTAAATATTTTAAAAGTATCATTATCGCAGTAAGAGCAATTAGAAAGCATAGTAAAATCATAATAGCTTATATCAAAGCTATAAGTTGCTCCACATTCTTTGCATATTATATTTAAGTTATTATCTTCTGTATTTATATAAAAACTATTTCCATTACAACCTTCCTTTTCACACACCACAGTTCTAATCATAATATTCACCTCCTATAAAGATAAATATGCTTATATATTAAAAAAAATTCGTATAAATCGCATAAGTGCATATTTTTATTTACTATAGAACATATGTTCTATATAATTAATTTATGGATATACTATAAATATAGATGTACCACTTCGATCCAAAAAACATTTTCAAAACTCCTCTGTGTTCTGAGAGGAGAATTTGAAAATATAAATTTTATTACGAAGCGGTACATCCATATATGTGTTCAAATTACATTTTATGAAGGATGGTTATATATATGTTTAGTAAAAGATTGATATTTCATATTGATGTAAACTCTGCATATCTATCTTGGGAAGCTTGTCATAGACTTCAGCATGGCGAAACTTTAGATCTTCGTGAAGTTCCTTCTGCAATAGGCGGAAACCCTAAAAATCGCCATGGAATAATCCTAGCAAAATCTATTCCTGCTAAAAAATATAATATAACTACTGGAGAGTCTCTATATACGGCTCTAAAAAAATGCCCTAATCTTCTAGTAGTTCCACCTAAGTATGATTTATATATGAAGTGTAGTAATTCAATGATGTCTATATTAAAAGAATATAGTCCTCAAATTCAGAGATTCTCAGTTGATGAGTGTTTCATGGATTTAACATATAGCAATTTAAATATGGATCCTATATCAATAGCAACAAAAATAAAGAATCAGATAAAAGATACATTAGGCTTTACCGTAAATATAGGAATTTCAACTAATAAACTCCTAGCTAAAATGGCTTCTGATTTTGAGAAACCAGATAAAATTCACACTCTGTATGAGAATGAAATAAAAGAAAAGATGTGGCCTCTTCCAATAGAGGATTTATTCATGGTTGGTCGTTCTACTGCTCCTAAACTTAGGGCATTGAACATAAATACAATTGGGGATTTAGCTCATTATGACCTCGATATACTTAAGTATGAATTTAAAAGTTTTGGTTTAACGCTTTTGAATTATGCCAACGGCATAGAAAACTCATCTGTACTTTCAGAAAGTCATAACACTATGAAAAGTATAGGTAATTCGACTACTATAGCATATGATATAACAAACAAGGAAGATGCTTATAAAATAATACTTTCCTTAGTGGAAACTGTATCTATAAGACTTAGAAATTCTGATTGCTATTGTAAGGTAATATCTATACATGTTAAAAATAGCAGCTTCATGAGTTATTCAAAGCAGATAAAATTATTTAATCCTACCGACTCTACTATGAGTATATTTACTACCTGCTGCAAGCTTTTAGATAAACTTTGGATTGGAGACCCTATTAGACATATAGGTGTTCACGTATCAGATTTAAGTTCAAACAATACTTATCAAATTTCACTTTTTGACGAAAAACATATAGAAAAAACTAAGAACTTAGATAGAACTATAGATGAAATAAGAGAAAAATTTGGAGACTACTCTGTGGTTAGAGGTACTTTTGTGAACTCTGGAATTAAACCCCTATGTGGAGGAGTTGGAGAAGATGATTACACAATAATGTCTAGTATATTATAAAACCATTGAAACTTATAAGTTTATCTATCATTAAAACCTTATATTTTCTTTACAGTAAAAAAGTTATTGAAGCAACCTTTTTACAATAAAAAAGTGATAGTTAAAAAATAACTATCACTTTTTCTATTGGGGGGATAGGAAATGTTTTACTATATTTAGGACAAAAGTCCGATAATTACTTGTTTTTAATCTTTTCAGTTTTAAGTAGTGAATGCTGTCTAGAAACATCTCTAACTAGATATACAGCCCATAACAAACATACACCTAAACCTAAATGTGCTATGTCTATTGATGAATTAACAGCTTCTATTGTAAACCCTTTATTTTCTATGACTTTTTGCGCTAACATCAATAGTACAGATACGCCTAAAAAAGCATTATATAATACTAGCCATAGGTTAAAATTTCTCTTTTTACTAATACTTAAAACATTATCAGCAGCATACATCAAAGCCATAAATCCTGTACCTAGTATTAAGAGATGCCCATTTGTCAATTTTACAAAATCTCCATTATTAAAATCGCTTAAAATAAATATATTTAAAAGCCCACTTAAGAGCCAAAGAACCGCATATCCAATAGAAAACAACCTTAGTTTCTTCATATATATCACCTCTTAATTACCTTATGTATCATATTAATATTATATTTTTATATTGTATTTTTGTTACTTTAATTATAACTCAAATGATAATTGTTTTCAAGTAGTTTTTTATATCATTTAATAAATAACTACTAGTTTTTTGTTCTGCCTTTCAGGAGCTACATGACAAAAATTTTGGCAAATACGCTAGTTTTATTTTTTTACCGTGTATAGCCATAAAAGGATTGTAAATCTATTGAAATACCTAGTTTTAACAGTCATAGAAAGTTTATATTTTCTTTTGCATTAAAAAAGAACCATAGAAACCAGTTCATATAGTTCTTTCAACACTCTAAATAATTTAATTCTATATCTATGCTTAAGAATATTTTTAAATTAAATGATTATGCAGGAGATGCTATATGAGCGAGCTATTAGAATTAAATGATTTTTTCAGATGGAGTGGCTCTAAAAAATCGCTAATTGTTCTTTATTAGTGATTTTTTTACGCATCTGCCTTTTCTGAACGTATGTGAAGAAATTCTGGCAGGCGATATATCCTTACTTTTTACTTTTTTAATCAAATAGCATTTTTATTTTCTTAAACTTAAAATATGAAAGATTTATAAAAAGTATTAATTATTAAAAAGTAAAACTGTACTGTTCGAACGTAGTGAGTTTACAGTTTTAGCCATGGAGTATGACAAAATCATATTAATTCTTTGCGTAAGCTCATTAAAGCATTGGATGCATAATCATTTAATTTCAACACAGTAACTTAGCAATATCAATTTCTTAAAAGACTTTTACAAGCAGTTTAACTTCTGCAGGTTTAAGTTCAACTGAAATTATTCCCTCTGCTGAATAATAAACATCATTTTTAAAATCTCTAAGTAGATCCCTATAATGTCCTTTGACTTCTCCAAATTCTACCTTTATAGAACTACTTGCATTTCTATTCATAACAACTAAAATCTTGCTATTCTTATAGCTTCGTTCAAAACATATTACATCAGCATTTGTATCAAAAAACTTTAACCCTCCACGTTTTAGCACTAAACTATTACTTCTAATACCGGAAAGTCTCTTATACCAACTTAAAATATCCTTATCTTCTTTATTCCAAGGATATGTCCTTCTATTGTCTGGATCCTTTTGCCCTTCAAGACCAGCTTCGTCACCGTAATAAATTACTGGTACTCCAGGAAAAGTCATTTGAAAAGCTACCGCTAGCTTAACCATACTTTTAGCTATATTTTCATCATTATAGTTATTCATGAACATAGTAATAATTCTTTCAGTATCATGGGTACCCAATATATTCATTGATGCATAAAAATTTTCTTTTGGATAGTTTTCATAAAGATTCATAAATTTCTTGAGTAGCATATGAGAATCAATATTTCTATTTAAAAAACCTACTATAATATCTCTGAAGGTATATCCCATTACCGAGTCTAATTCGTCTCCGTATAGATATTCTCTTCTTTGCCCATAACTAACTTTATTAGAGGCATCTTCCCATACTTCCCCCACAAGTATGGCATCATTCTTTATTTTTTTAATTTTATGCTTTATGGCTTTTATAAATTCATCAGGAAGTTCATCAGCAACATCAAGTCTCCAACCTGATGCCCCAAGATTCATCCATTTTGAGAGCACCGAATCATCTTTGTTGATTATATAGTCCATGTAGGAAGGATTTAATTCATCTACATTAGGAAGATTTTCAAACCCCCACCAGCTTTCATAATCATTAGGATAATCTCTAAATCTATACCACTCATAATATTTAGATTCCTTGGATTGATATGCTCCTAGTGAATCATAATTTTCATTCTTATTGAAATATACGCTATCAGATCCAGTATGGCTAAAAACTCCATCTAAGATTATCCTTATACCATACTTATTAGCTGTATTACATAAACATTTAAATATTTTATCATCCCCAAACATGGGGTCTATATTTTTATAGTTTGCAGTATCATACTTATGGCAACTAGGTGATTCAAATATAGGATTTAAATATATTGTTGTAACTCCTAAAGATTTTATATAATCTAACTTTTTTATTATACCCTTCAGGTTGCCACCGAAAAAATCCCACCTTAATACCTTGCCATTAGCATCTTTTATATACATAGGTTTATCATACCAGTTACCATATATAAAAGAATTCTTTTTAGGGTTATCTACTAGACCAGTATCATTACCATTATAAAACCTATCTACAAAGATCTGATATATAATGCCTTCCTTATACCATTGCGGAACTAAATTATCTTGATATACAGTTATTTGATAATACTTAGGATTCTCAACATATATTTGTCCTACTCCACCCAGACATTCATTATTATTACCGTAATAAAGTGTCTGCTCTTCTCTTTTCAAAACAAAATAATAATTCAGTACTCCTTTAGTTGTAGCAGTAAAGCTGGTCTTAAAGAAGCATATATCATTCTGTCCTTCTTTATAAAACATTTCCATTAGAATACTTTGTCTATGTCCATCAAAATGAATAAGTTCTATAAAAGCTTGTTGACATCCCTGTGATTCAATAACAATACTTATTTCAGTTCCCAACTTTACTGCACCAAATGGACTTCTATAGTAAGTATTTTGAGAATCATGCAATATATAAAAATTATTCATAACTTTTTCCTTCCTATAACTTATTTTAATAATACCTCAGGATATACCTGAGGTATTATTTCAATTAATTAAATAGATATATCTTTTTATCAGATTGAAGTGATACATCTTTTTAGGATGACAACTCTATAATCAAACTTATATTTTTAGGTTTAGAGCTTTCTAGCCTTAGTTATATTATAAATTTTTATATAGATATCCTGATCCCCATATACCTGTAGCATATTCTTGTATTGTTCTATCAGAAGAAAAAACACCTGAATGAGCTATATTAACAGCCGCCATACTTTGCCATTTATATATATCTCTATATATACTATCTACTCTATCTTGCGCTCTAACATAAGAATCAAAATCCTTTAGCACAAAAAATTCATCATTGTAGGTAAGCAAATGTTCAAAAACGGTTTTGAACCTATCTTTATCAGGAGAATAGTATCCATTTATTATATCTTGAGTAACTCTTCTTAGTCTTGAATCACTGTTGCAAGTCTCCCAAGCTGAATAACCACCTTTTGAATAATAATCAAGTACTTCCCTCTCAGTAAGTCCAAATATTATTATATTATCATCGCCAACTTCATCTCTTATTTCAACATTAGCACCATCTAGAGTAGCTACTGTTATTGCTCCATTCATCATAAACTTCATATTAGAGGTACCAGAAGCCTCTTTAGTTGTGGTAGATATCTGTTCACTAACATCTGTAGCAGGTATTATATCTTCAGCTTGAGATACTCTGTAGTTCTCCATATAAACAACTTTTATTTTATCTTTTATCCTCTTATCATTATTTACCTTTTCACCTACAGCATTTATAAGCTCTATTGTTTTTTTTGCAAGATAGTATCCTGGCGCTGCTTTTCCTGCAAAAATAAAGGTCCTAGGAACTATATCTAACTCAGGGTTATCGATGAGCCTATTATATAAATCCATTATTCTCAGACAATTAAGAGTCTGCCTCTTATATGCATGTATCCTCTTTACTTGGACATCAAAAATGGAATTCGGATCTATCTTTATTCCATTTGAATCATAAATAATCTTAGCTAAAGACTTCTTATTATTACTCTTTATCTCTGCAAGTTTTCCTAAAACTGCTTTATCCTTAGAAAATCTTGCGAAATTTTCTAAATCTGTAGGATGCTTTATCCATCCCTCTCCAATAGTATCTTTTAATAAAGAAGTAAGCTCTGGATTCGATTTGATAAGCCATCTTCTATGAGTTATTCCATTTGTTTTATTGTTAAACTTCCTAGGATATAAATAATAGAATTCTTTCATCTCTTGTTTTTTAAGTATCTCGGTATGAAGTTTAGCCACTCCATTCACACTATGACTTCCAACTATGGCCAAGTTAGCCATTCTCACATACCCATCACCAATTATGGACATCTTAGATATCTTATCCCATTGTCCTATATACTTATTCCATAAATCTTGGCAAAATCTCTTATTTATCTCTTCAACTATCATGTAAATTCTTGGAAGTAATTTCTTAAACATATCTACAGGCCATTTTTCTAAAGCTTCAGCAAGTATAGTATGATTTGTATACGATACTGTATTAGTAGTTATCCTCCATGCATCTTCCCAAGACATGCCTTCTTCATCCATTAAAAGTCTCATAAGCTCAGGAATAGCTAGAGTTGGATGAGTATCGTTTATATGAATAGCAAGCATTTCATCAAGATTTATTAAATTATGCCCATTATCTTTAAAATACCTCAATATACTTTGAATACCCGCTGATACAAAAAAGTATTGTTGCTTTAGTCTTAATATCTTACCTTCATAAAAAGTATCATCTGGGTAAAGCACATGAGATATAGCTTCTACTGAGTTTTTATACTCAATTGCTTTTAAAAAATCTCCTCTGCTAAAAGATGAAAAGTCAAATTCATTAGATACTGGTTCAGCACTCCAAAGTCTCAAAGTATTAACTACATCATTTTTATATCCTACCACCGGAGTGTCATAAGGAATTGCTAAAACTGGTTCATAGTTGATATGAGTAAAACTCAATCTACCATTTACTGATTCAACTCTTACCTCACCGCCAAACTTAACAATCTCAGACTTATCAGGCTTCTTCATCTCCCATACATTTCCTTCTTTAAGCCAATAGTCCGGTGCTTCAACTTGAGCACCATTCATTATCTTCTGCTCAAAAAATCCATATTTATATCTAATTCCGCAACCATGCCCCGGAATATTTAGAGATGCCATTGAATCTAAGAAGCAAGCTGCAAGTCTTCCAAGTCCACCATTTCCTAGCCCTTGATCATGCTCAAATTCTTCTAATTCTCTAAGATCAATATTTAATTCATCCAAAGCCTCTTTACACACATCTCTTATACCTAGATTCAACAGTGCATCACCAAGAAGCCTCCCTAATAAAAATTCCATGGAGAAATAATAAACTTGTTTTTCGCCCGTTTGATTATATCTTTTATTGGTATCTATCCAAGCTTTAGCAACATAATCTCTAACTAAACTTCCTAAAGTTTCGTACTTATTTTGCTGAGTCCCTTTTTCCAACTCTTTACCGTGAAGTTCTAAAAATTTCTTAAGATAGTCCTTTTTAAAGGCGTCTTTGTCTATATTGAACATATTTATTCCTCCTTTATACTAAAGCATAATCTTAATAAAGCAACGATTCATACAATGTTCTATAATCTCCTGCAGCCTTTTCCCAACTATTGTCGGAAGTCATTGCTTGCTTTATAAGCCCATTCCATACTTGCTTATTATGATAGGATTTTATCGCGTATTCTATTGTTGCCAAAAGTTCAGAGCTTATATAGTTATAAAAACTAAACCCGTTTCCTTCACCAGTATATTTATTATAAGGGGTAACAGTATCCTTTAGTCCTCCAGTTTCTCTAACTATAGGTATAGTTCCATATCTAAGTGCTATCAATTGACCAAGTCCACAAGGTTCAAACAATGAAGGCATCAGGAACATATCTGCACCAGCATAGATTCTATGCGCTAGTTCATCACTAAACATTATATTAATAGACACCTTATCTGGATACCTATATTGTAAATTTCTAAAATGATCTTCATAGGATTTATCTCCTGTACCAAGTACAACTAACTGGATATTATGTTGAAGTAATCTATCAGCGATATTTACTACTAAATCCATTCCTTTTTGGTTAGTAAGTCTTGATACAACACCGATAATTGGCACATCTTCGCGCTCTGGTAAGCCCAGTTGTTTTTGTAATCCTAGTTTATTTAACTTTTTATCTTCAATATTATTTAGATTATAGTTTTGAAAAATATAGTTATCATTGCTTGGATCATAGATATCATAATCTATTCCATTTAGTATACCTGATAACACATTATTTCTAGCACGCAAAAGACCATCAAGTTTTTCACCATAGTTCTCACTTTGTATTTCTGACGCATAAGTATAGCTTACTGTTGAAACACGATCAGAATAGTTTATCCCACCTTTCATAAAGCTCACGCCGCCATGAAGTTCTAAACTCCCATTATTGAAAGGTTCCATATCATATCCAAAAAGTTCTTGCAAAACTTCTGGACTATAATTACCTTGAAAAAGCAAATTGTGTATAGAGTATACTGATTTTATATCTGAGTAAAACGGATCTTTGCTATATTCAAGTTTTAGTAACACTGGAACCATTCCAGTCTGCCAATCATTACAATGTATCACATCCGGTCTGAAGTCCAACTCTTTTATGGCTTGAAGTACAGCTCTATCAAAGAAAGCAAATCTCTCTCCATCATCATAATGCCCATACAAACCTTCTCTATTAAAATATTGCTCATTGTCTATAAAATAAAATTTTACACCTTCGTATTCATATTCAAATATTCCACAGTAAGAGTTTCTCCAACCTACTGGAACCATAAACCATTTTATGAAATAAAGCTTATCTTTATATTTATCCTTTATATTTTTATATTTTGGTATTATAACTCTTGCATCAACACCTTGTTTTGCTAAGGATTTAGGTAATGCTCCCATTACATCCCCTAATCCCCCAGTCTTAATAAATGGATCTGCCTCTGATGCAATAAAAAGTACTTTCATTATCTCATCTACCTCCTCAATATTTATGATGACTAATTGTTTTATTCTTTATCTTTAATCTGCTTTTCAGCTATGCTTATAGCTTTGTCAAAATCCAAGCCTTTTAAGACGTTCTGCTCTTTTTCTTCTACATCATCTATTATATTTACAGGCTTTAATATTAATGTTGCCATAGGAGGTACTTTGATAGTTAATTTATACTTTTGGTTATGCCAAGGTGATTTCTCAGAGAATAAATTTTCTCCAATTCTCTGACCTGATCCACCATATTCCTTACTATCTGTATTGAATACTTCTTGATATTCCCCTAAGTAAGGAACTCCTATATTAAAATCATAATAAACTACTGAGGTAAAGTTACATACATATATTAAACTTTTCTTTGGATCATCAGTTTTTCTAGCAAAAACAATAATACTTTGAGTAGAATTATCAGCATCAATCCATTCAAAACCATTTGTGTTGTAGTCATACTGCCACAAAGCTTCGTTTTCTAAATAAAATTTATTTATATCCTTGAAGAACTTTTGTGTATCTCTATGCATCTCAAATTGCTCTATGAGTTTAAACTCTAACCCTTCACGGTTTCTCCATTCTATAAACTGTCCAAATTCACTACCCATAAATAATAACTTTTTACCTGGATGCGCAAGCATATAAGATATAAATAGTCTAAGCCCAGCAAATTTGTTCCAATAATCTCCCCACATTTTATCCACTAATGATTTTTTTCCATGTACAACCTCATCGTGTGATATTGGAAGAATAAAATTTTCCGAGTAATTGTACATCATCGAGAAGGTTATTAGATTGTGGTGATGCTTCCTATATATAGGATCAATCTGAATATACCTTAACATATCATTCATCCAACCCATATTCCACTTAAAGTTAAATCCTAAGCCTCCTATATCAACAGGCTTAGTTACCATAGGCCAAGATGTTGACTCCTCTGCAACAACAAGAATATTGTTTACTTGTTTAAATATGGCTTTATTTAGAGCTTTTAAGAATTCTACAGCCTCTAGGTTTTCTCGTCCGCCATACTTATTAGGTTTCCATTCTCCATGCTTCCTATCATAATCAAGATATATCATATTTGCCACAGCATCTACTCTTAACCCATCTATATGAAAATTCTTTAACCAGTAAAGAGCATTAGAAATCAAAAAGCTTTTAACTTCTGGCCTTCCTAAATCAAAATTAGCTGCACCCCAGCCTTTGTTTTCTTGTTTCGAAACCTCACTATATTCGTAAGTTGGAGTGCCATCAAACATGTACAATCCATGTTCATCCTTACAGAAATGGCCAGGAACCCAATCTAAGATTACACCTATATTTTTTTCATGTAATGAATCAACTAACACCTTAAAGTCATCACTGCTGCCATATCTTCTTGTCACTGAGTAATAACCTGTCACTTGATATCCCCAAGAATCATCTAACGGATGTTCCATTATAGGCATTAGCTCAACATGGGTGTAGCCCATTTCTTCAACATAGGCTGGAAGTGTTTCTGCTAATTCTAAATAACTATAAAAACTTCCATCTTCTTTTCTACTCCATGAACCTAAATGAAGTTCGTATATATTAATTGGACTTTCATAAACATTTGTATTATTTCTTTTTTCTATCCACTTTTCATCTTTCCAGGTATAATCAGAGACCTCTGTAATTAAAGAAGCAGTATTTGGTCTAAGCTCTGATGAAAAAGCATAAGGATCAGATTTTAATACAACCTTCTTTCCATCCTTACTTGTTATAGCATATTTATATACAGCTCCAGCTTTAAGCTCAGGAATAAATCCACTCCATAAGCCAGACTCACTAATTTTTTTCAATTTATTATTATCATTACTTTTCCATTCACTAAAATCTCCAACCACATTTACAACGCTAGCATTTGGCGCCCAAGTAGTAAATCTTGCACCTTTTATTCCATTTTCCTCTACTAGATGGCATCCCATAAATTTATAGCTTTCGTAGTTATTGCCCTCATGAAATAGATAGATATTAAAATCAGAAACGTTACCGCTTCTTTCATTTTTACCAACTGGGAGTTCTTGTTTATATTCCTTAATATTATCAATATTTAATTCTTCAATTTCCAACGATACTGGCTCATCTACTGTTTTTTTTGTTCTTGTTCTAGTCTTCTTAGGTTTAACTTCAGCTTTTTTTTCATCAACATTATCCTTTTTCTTAGCTGTTTTCTTAGTGGTTTTCTTAACTGCCTTTTCACCTTCAACCTTTGCCTCTTGCACTGCCACTTCTAAATCTTCGTCTGCCTTCTTTGTTGTCCTTCTACTTCTTGAAGCTTTAGTTGCTGCTTTATCTTTATCTTTATTATCTTTTTTAACTGTAGCCTTATCTACAGCATCATTTACTTCTTCTGTGTTTGATTTTTTAGTTCTGGTAGTTCTTTTCTTTGTCGTATTCTTCTTTTGGGCTAATTCCTTTGTTTCTGCTGCCCCTTCAGCAACCACTATATCTAAATCATTTTCTAAGTTCTTCATAAATTACGCCCCCATTACCCTAAATTTAAAATTCCATATTTTACATATATTCTACAAAAAAGCTATAACACCTTCACATATTTTGGAAATGGGACTTTATAAAATTAAATTTATAATACACTCAAATGAAACCGTTTATAAATCATAATATGGAAACATTATGAAATTAAAAATGCCATAATATCACATAATTTTGTCATACAACTGCCACAAAAATCTCTTATTATTTAATTAATCCCTTAATAATTAAATTATTAGACATCCACAATACAGAAAGTAGACAAAGAGTTTTAACATTAATCTTTTCCCTAAGAAAAAAAATCGCTAATGTCACAAGCATTAGCGATTTTTTGTATATAAGTTTCTTCTATAATGCGGCTTCTTTCTTATCAACTGCTTCACCTAAGTAAGCATTTTTTATATCTTCATTCTTTAGAAGTTCTTCTCCAGTGCCTTCCATTATTATCCTTCCAGTTTCAAGTACATATCCATAATCTGCTGCCTTCAAAGCAAGGTTTGCATTTTGCTCTATTAGCAATATAGTAACACCTTGTCTTCTTATCTCTTGAATTATATTAAAGATATCTTTAACTATTATAGGTGCAAGTCCAAGTGAAGGCTCATCCATCATTAGAAGTTTTGGCTTTGCCATAAGAGCTCTTCCAACTGCTAACATTTGTTGCTCTCCTCCAGAAAGAGTTCCTGCAAGTTGCCATTTTCTTTCCTCTAATCTTGGAAACAACTCATATATCCACTTTATATCTTTTTCTATTTCCTTCTTATCTTTTCTGAAATACGCACCTAACTTAATATTCTCAAGAACAGTAAGGTTAGGAAAAACTCTTCTTCCTTCAGGAACTAGAGTCAAACCCATCTTTGGTATCTGCTCTGTCTTTTTGTTAGTTATATCTACTCCATCATAGATTATCTTTCCTGACTTAATTTTAGTAAGGCCTACTGTAGCTCTTAGCGTTGTACTTTTTCCGGCTCCGTTAGCACCAACAAGAGTAACAATCTTTCCTTGCTCTACATTTATAGATATTCCATTAAGAGCCTCAATAGCTCCATAAGATACAACTAAATCTTCTATCTTAAGCATCTTCCTTCACCCCCAAGTAGGCTTCAATAACCTTTGAATTATTTTGAATTTCATAAGGTGTCCCATGTGCTATAGTAACTCCATGGTCGAGCACATATATTCTATCAGATATTCCCATTACTAAAGGCATGTGATGTTCTATCATAAATATAGTAAGACCAAATTCATCTCTTATCTCATTTATAAAGCTTGTAAGCTCATCAGATTCCTTTGGATTCATTCCAGCCGCTGGTTCATCTAAAAGCATAATCTCCGGATTAGTTGCAAGACCTCTCGCAATTTCTAACCTTCTTTGCTTTCCATAAGGAAGTGAACTTGCCTTTTCATCCTTAAGATCTAAAAGTCCAACTCTCTCTAGTAACTCTAATGATTTTTGAACCATTTCTTTTTCTTCTTTTCTATATCTAGGAAGCTTAAACATCCCTTCTAAAAACATTGATTTTAAATGAAGATGATTTGCTATAAGAACATTATCCAAAACTGTTAATTCTCCAAATAGTCTTATGTTTTGGAAAGTTCTAGCTATCCCCTTTTTAGTTATGGCATCTGGTTTTAGTCCAGAGATTCTTTCATTATTAAAAAATATTTGTCCTTCGGAAGGGGTGTAAACACCTGTAATCATATTAAAAGCCGTAGTCTTACCTGCACCGTTAGGTCCTATAAGAGCAACAATTTCGCCCTTATTTAGTTCTAAACTGAAGTCCTTAACTGCTGTAAGACCTCCAAACTTCATTGTTATCTTGTCTGCATTAAGCAATTTCATCTTGGCTTCCTCCTTTGCTTCGTCCTATGTTTTTGAAGAATCCAAAAAGACCATTCCATGAAAATTCTCTATTTCCCATAAGACCTTTACTAAAGAATAATACAGCTATCATTAGAAGGGCTGAGAATACTACCATTCTAGTACCAGCAACTCCTTGTATCCTGTATCCACCTATTGTTATAGTTTCATCTAAGAATCTCAATGCTTCTCCAGCTATTGTTATTATAAATGATGAAATTACAGTTCCTGTTATACTTCCCATTCCACCTAGAACTATAATAAGTAATATGTTGAAAGTAAGCATGAATTTAAACATTGTAGGATCTATTGTTCCTAGTGAATTTGCTAGTAACCCACCACCTACTCCAGCAAAGAAAGCCCCTATTGAAAAAGCTAGAGTTTTATTTCTAAAAAGATTTATTCCCATACTTTCAGCTGCTATTTCATCTTCTCTTATTGCTTTCAGCGCTCTACCAAAACTACTATTCACAAATGACACCATAAGTATAACTGTCACTATGAACACCCCAAAACTCCACCATATATTAGTAGTTACTGGTATACCTTTTAATCCTAATGCACCATTAGTAATGGATTGTGTATTATTTATTACTACTCTTATTATTTCTGCAAAACCAAGAGTTGCAATAGCTAAGTAATCACCTTTAAGTCTTAGCGCAGGAGCGCCTATTAAGTAAGCTAAAAATGCAGAGATTATACCTGCAACTATAAGAGCTATTGGAAAAGGCAATTGTATATTTGCCAAAGGAGCAGCTATAGGCTGCATAAAAAAGTTTTGAGCCTTAGTTTCAGGCGACATAGTCAAAAGAGCTGTTGTATAAGCACCTATAGCTATAAATCCGGCATGCCCTAATGAAAACAAACCAGTGAAACCATTAATCAAATTCATGCTTAAGGCCAAAACTGCATAAATTGCACATAAGTTAAGTATTCTTGTTTTATATGGATCAAAGTTTTTATCTGCATATATTAAAAATAATATGAGTACGACAAATGAAATTCCTGTTAAAATTAAATTTCTCTTTTTCATCATCTACACCTTCTCCGAAATTTTTTCGCCCATGATACCTGTTGGCTTAAATAGTAATATAACTATTAAAAGTATAAAGGCAAAAGCATCTCTATAACCTGTAAGACTTGGTAATAATGCAACAAGCATGATTTCACCTATTCCAAGGATAAATCCACCCACTACAGCACCAGTAATGTTTCCTATTCCACCTATAACTGCAGCTATAAAGCATTTAAGTCCTGGCATAACTCCCATAAGTGGATTAATGTTAGGGAACTTGAATCCCCACATTATACTTCCAACTGCCGCTAAGGCTGATCCTATTGCGAAAGTCAAAGTTATTATTCTGTTTATATTTATAGTCATCAATGAAGATATTTCATAATCCTTAGAAACAGCTCTCATAGCCATTCCAACTTTTGTATTGTTTACAACATATAACAATAATAATAGTATAATAACAGTTACCACAGGGATTATGATTGTAAGTCTTTGCATTGATACAGATCCAATTTTAATTACGTCAGTAAAAAGTGGCACTTGAGGAAAAGCTTTAGGTACTCCTCCAAAGACAACTGTTCCTAAGTTTTCAAGAAAGAACGATACCCCTATTGCTGATATCAATATTGATATCTTAGGTGCAGTTCTTATAGGTTTGTAAGCTGCCTTCTCTATAAATATTCCAAGAAATACTGTAAGAGCTATAGAAAACAATACTGCTACATACCAAGGCATTGCAAAAACTGCTATACCGTAAAAGGTAAAATAAGCAGCCATCATAAATATATCTCCATGAGCAAAATTTATAAGTCTTAATATTCCATAAACCATTGTGTATCCTATTGCTATTAATGCATATAAACTACCTAATGATATTCCATTAGCTAAATGCTGCAAAAGTGTACCCATATTAAAATCCCTCTCCTTTTAAAATACAGAGAACTGGCTATAAGCTAGTCCTCTCATTCCTTTATTTTGTTGGCTCTACTGTGTCAGTATAAGTGAATTTACCATCCTTAACAGTCTTAATTATTGCTGCTTTTATGGCGTTTCTGTCTTCATCAAAATTGATTACTCCTGTAGCCCCTTGGAAATCCTTAGTCTTTGCAAGTTCATCTCTTAACTTAACAGAATCATTTGATCCAGATCTCTTAAGAGCATCTACTAGTATTAAGTATGAATCATATCCAAGTGCAGACATTGCGGAAGCATCTTTTCCACTGTATTCTTTTTTATATGCTTCTAAGAATTTCTCCGATTCCTTTGTAACTGGTTTTTCTGTAGCAAATGCAGTTGAGAATACTGCTCCTTCAGCAGCTTGACCACCTATCTTTAAAAAGTCTGGTGTCTCCCATGTATCTCCACCTATTATTGGAGCCTTTATTCCTAAATCTCTTGCTTGTTTTATTAGAAGTGCTGACTCTGTGAAGTTACCAGGAGCAAATATTACATCTGGATTTTGTGATTTTATATTAGTCAACTGTGCACTAAAATCTTGGTCTCCAGTATTATAGTTAGATGTTGAAACTATAGCTTTACTGTCCCCAGTCAATTTTGTAAATGAATCTGTAAAATACTTAGCTAATCCAACTGCATAATCATTAGAAACTTCTTGTACAATTGCAACTTTCTTAGCATTTAGTTTTGAGTAAGCGTAGTTAGCCATTACTGTTCCTTGGAATGGATCTATAAAACAAACTCTGAAATAATAGTCATTTCCTTTAGTAACCAATGGATTTGTTGCTGATGTTGCAACTGTTGGTATCTTAGCTTTCTTTACGATATCTCCAGCAGCCATTGAAAGTGAGCTACCGTAACTTCCTATTATAGCCGTAACCTTTTCTTTCTCTACAAGTCTTGATGCCGCATTAGATGCCTCTACTTTGTCAGATTTATTATCAACTATTACTAGTTCTATTTTCTTTCCATTAACTTCAGGATAAAGCTTGTTAGCAAGTTTTATTCCTTCTACCTCTAATTCACCACCCCCAGCATTTGCTCCCGTAAGCGGTTCAAAAACCCCAATCTTTATAGTATCACTGCTACCATTAGTGTTAGAATCTGATACCTTCTCAACCTGGCAACTTGAAAGTACTGTTCCTACAGCCAATACTGCACTTATTATAAAAGCTAATTTTCTCTTCATTATTTTAATCCCCCTTAGAATATTTACGAATATACCTATTGCTGAATAATGTTTTCGTATGTTGTTGTTAATTTTATATCACCAAAATATTTTCTGTCAATTGAAAAGTATTCCTGCACCATTATTCAACTTCGTAAAATTATTCACATATTATTCATTTGTATATTAATTTGTCAATACAACATAATATTATTATATTCATTAACATTATGTCAAGTTTATGGTTTTATTTTTATCATTCTATCACAAAAACACACTTTTTATTATTTGTATTCCTGCGAAGGACAAACCATTTTTCTATGAATAATTACCAATTTTAAAATTAAAGCAAAGCCCTTTTTGCATTTTTTCAAACCACACATTTCATCTTCTAATATTATCAATGTAAACGTGATTATTCGTGTATACTATTTTATATATTAATCTAAATCGCAACTCGTCTTATTCAATGTTTTCCCATTAAAATATAGAGGGACCCTAATTCAAATATTAAGTCATGCACGCTTTCCATCTCATAATCCAAGGTTTTCATACATCCATAACTTAAATCTTCATAAAGGATCCCATTAAGGGGTTCCTGTTTCGAAACTTAATTTATACTTGTTCGAAAATCCCGGCTTCTGGGGATTTTCGGGCATGTATAAATTAATAGTTGAGCTAGGAACCCTATAGTTTTTAAATTGCTCTATTTTGTTGGTTCGATTATATCAAGATAAGTAAACTTTCCGTCCTTTACTTGCTTAATAACTGCTGATTTTACTGCATTTCTATCTTCATCAAAATTAACAACACCTGCAGCTCCTTGGAAGTCCTTAGTTTTTACAAGTTCATCTCTCAATTTAACTGAATCTTCTGAGCCAGTTCTCTTTAGACCATCTACAAGTAACAAATACGCATCATATGCAAGAGCTGAAACTGCAGCAGGTTCTTTACTGTATTCCTTCTTATATTCTGCTAAGAATTTTTCTGATTCCTTTGTTATAGGTTTCTCTGTTGCAAAGAAAGTAGAGAATACCGCTCCATCAACAGCACTACCACCTATCTTTAAGAAGTCAGGAGTTTCCCATGTATCTCCACCTATTATTGGAGCCTTTATTCCTAAATCTCTTGCTTGTTTTATTAGAAGTGCTGACTCAGTGAAGTTACCAGGAGCAAATATTACATCTGGATTTTGTGATTTTATATTAGTTAACTGCGCACTAAAATCTTGATCTCCAGTATTATAGTTAGATACTGAAACTATAGCCTTGCTGTCTCCAGTTAACTTTGTGAATGAATCTGTAAAATACTTAGCTAGTCCAACTGCATAATCATTAGAAACTTCTTGCACAATTGCAACCTTCTTAGCATTAAGCTTTGAGTAAGCGTAGTTAGCCATTACTGTTCCTTGGAATGGATCTATAAAACAAACTCTAAAATAATAGTCATTTCCCTTAGTAACTAATGGATTTGTTGCTGATGTTGCAACTGTTGGTATTTTAGCTTTCTTTATAATATCTCCAGCAGCCATTGATAAGGAACTTCCCCAACTTCCTATAATAGCTGTAACCTTCTCTTTTTCAACAAGTCTTGATGCTGCATTAGATGCTTCTACCTTGTCTGATTTATTATCAACTATTACTAGTTCAATCTTCTTCCCATTTACCTCAGGATAAAGTTTATTAGCAAGTTTTATTCCTTCTACTTCTAGTTCTCCACCTCCAGCATTTGCACCTGTGAGTGGCTCAAAAACTCCTATTTTTATAGTATCACTACTACCACTTGTCTTAGAATCTGATACCTTCTCAACCTGACAGCTTGAAAGCACTGTTCCTACGGCTAATACCGCACTAATTATAATTGCTAGTTTTCTTTTCATTAATTTTCTCCCCCTTTTAATAAATACGAACTATCACTTATTACTGATTAATTTACAGTCATCATTGAAACAGTTTTAAATCAGTAAATTATTTTCTGCAAATTGAAAAATGCATTGCATTTTTATTCAGCAAGATGTTTTTGTTCACACATTATACACTTTGTTTACATTTAATATATTATCATATCATTTTTAAAATTACTAGTAATTTAATATATATTTGCTTTTATTTTTATCATTCTATCACAAAAACACACTTTTTATTATTTGTATTTCTACTGAGTACATTTATAATTATTGTAAATCATTACTACTTTTTCGTGGTTACTATATACTCTCTTGCAATTTCAGATAAATATATATTCATAAAAATATTTTTTCATGTAAACGTATTTTTAACTTTTCTTCTATTTATTTGAATTTAAAAAACTCGATAATTATGATAATATATTTATAATAACATTCGGCAAAAACATACAAACAACTTAAGAGGGGGCAATTATTTTGAAAAGGAGATTAAGTTCAATCAAACTTACCACTAAAATTACTTTTATCTTTGTGACACTTCTAGTACTGCTATTAATAATCGGATTAAGTGAAATCTACAATCTAAGATCTGTAAATAACAATTTACAACATATTTATTCCGTTAATATGAAAGCAATTCAAGACGTAAGAACTCTTAGAGAAAATGTTCAAGAATCTCAAGTCAATACTCTTCTAGCTATGGATGAAAGAAATAAATCAAATCTATCTAGATATAACGATGAGATTACTGCCATTAATTTAGAAAACAGTACCATACTTCAGCAATATACAAAGTCAGTAACAAGCAGCAAGGAAAAATCACTACTTAAAGACTTAACTATGATGTTAGATGATTATATTAAGTCAAGAGACGAGACTATAGACTTAATAAAAGAAGGCGATTACCAAAGGGCTAAAGATATTATAACAACTGTTACCTTAAAAAGAGATTCCGTTGATAATGTAATTAAAAACATAGTACAATTCAATCAGACCGAATCAAGACAAGCGTATGATGATTCAAGAAGCACCTATAACCTTTCAATAACTCTTACATATATAGTTTTAGGAGTTTCCTTAATCATTACGGTAATATGTTCGCTATATCTCAGATCATATATATCTAGAAAATTAAAATCAATAATCTCATTTACTGAAAAACTTAAGAACGGAGATCTATCAGACACACTTAAAGTGAAAACTATGGATGAATTCGGTAAAATTGAAGATTCCTTAAATGCAACCGTACTCTCTTTAAGAGATGTGATTTCAGAGATAAGCAATAGTGCAGTTAATCTAAGCTCATCAAGTGATGAATTGTCTGCAACAATGGAAGAAGTAACTTCAAAAGTAGATACAATAAACGAAAGCATACAGCATATAGGCAGTGGTGTTCAAGAATTAACTTCAAGCATCGAAGAAGTAAACTACTCTACAGACAAAATAGCTTCTCAAGTTACTGACCTAGGATCAGATGCTGATCATAGTTATAACTCTGCTAAAGATATCGAGTCGAGAGCGACTAGCTTAAAGAATAACTCAACTGAATTAGTGAAAAATTCAAAAGAACTTTATCAATCCAATCAAGAGGCTGTACTAAGCTCAATCGAGCAAGGTAAAGTGGTCTCACAAATTAAGCTAATGGCAACTACTATAACTCAAATTGCAGATCAAACCAACTTATTAGCGCTTAATGCTATGATAGAATCAGCTAGAGCAGGTGAAGCAGGAAGAGGATTTGCTGTTGTTGCAGGAGAAATAATAAAATTAGCAGATAGTTCAATGTCTGCAGTAAAAAATATAAATAAAGTTACAGATCAAATAGAATTAGCTTTTAAAAGCCTATCAGATAATGCTACTAACATACTTAAATATATAGAAGATATAGTTACTCCTACCAATGAAGAAATGATAAACATCGGATATCAATATGGAGACGATGCAAAATTGGTTGCAGATATATCAAGAAAATTCCACCAATCATCATACTCTATAAAAGGAATCGTAGAAAAGATAAATAGAGAAATCGAAAATGTAAGTGCTATGTCTCAACAGACAAACTCTTCTTCTCAAGAAATAATAGAGAGTATCTCTGAAGCTGCCGCTGCAATTGAAGAAGTTAGTAGGACTGCTATGTCACAGGCTGAGTTAGCTCAAAAATTAAGCATATTAACTAGCAAGTTTACACTTTAGACTATTATCAGCTTATACCTTAACCAGAATGCATTTTAAATCAAATAATAGAACCTCGAAAATTTTTCGAGGTTCTATTATTTTAATTTTACCTGCTATTTAATCATTATACTAAAATTAAACAGTTATCCATTCTATTTTAAAAAAGCCCTTAAAAATAGCCTAGCTTTAATTTATACTTAACTTTTGTTACCTACAAATCTATTAACATTATTGACAACCGATTCTGGTAAAGGCTGCGTTAAAGCTCTTTTCAAAAGTTCGTAATGATTAACACCATTCTTAACAAGATATTTTTCAATCATATCAACCTTATTTTCTCTTCCTGGCATTAGTTGATATAATACATACCAATCTTCCAAAGAACTTAGAGGTAATATAACCTCGTCTATTTTTCGATATTCAACTATAGCTGCTTCATCAATTTTTAGTCTATAATCTCCATAATGGTGAGCTACCCCAAAGTTACACATTATATCAACTGATGTATCTCTTACTATATAAGTATAAAAATACTCAGTTAGATATGGATATTTTTTCTCCTTTGCTTGCTCGGTTCCAATCGTGTCAAATATATCTTTTACTTTCATTATATCTTTCTCATCGATAACTATATCAATGTCATTAGGACTACTAACTATCCCATGGAAGTATAAAAGTACCGATGACCCTATCATCCATCTTACTTTTTTCTTGTTAAGCTCGTCAGCAATATAATATAAATCATCAAATTTCAAAATTCTCTTCTCCTTCTATAAAAATATTATCTTTCCGTATAGCATGATTTATTATGTATATAACAAAAGTAAATATGCCAAATAATATTGTAAAGTTAAAACTCTTTCTATTAATGTTATTTACTAAAATAACTATTATATTCTTTGGATTCGTGATAACATCCCAACTATTCCACCTTATGAAACGTCCTAGGTATATAGCAAAACCACTTATCATATTTATAGAAAACACCATGACCCATGAAATTATCTTTCCATATCTTCTAGTAGATAATTGTTGAGCCTTATTCAAGGAAAGGAACCCCACAACATATCCCAGCCACGCGCCAATGGCAATATTGACAAAATCAACCCATATCTTAAAATTATCATTAAATAATATCTTGTTGGTTATTGCATAATTTGGATGGATAGGCTTTGCTAAATAGTACTTATTACTAACTATGTGTATGAAGTCTGTAATCATATATGGTGAATTGGGATAAAATAACAGCCAAACTATCCATAATATATAGTTTATAAAAATTACTTTGCTAGTCTTATTCTCTTTATTTATCTTTATTATACTATCCATAACTTCTAAAGGGACCCAGGCCAAAAACAAATTCCATATCATAAATCTAGGTCCTTTATAAGGGCAAAAGATTACCCATAAAGAATATACTACCGTAACAATTCTTAATATGTTTTTTGTTGTCATTATATTATTTTCACTAGTATTCAAAATATCACTCCAGTATATTTTAGTATTTTATTTGTGAATTAAATTCTAATCTAACAGCATAAAGATAATGATCAATTATCTACTAAACTTAATCACTTTCTCAACCTTACAGTTAGCCTTAGCAACTAACTTATATTAAAATCATTAAACTACTATAGAACAAATTATACATTAATAGATTATTGATATGTTTACGTAATGATTAAAATTGGAAAATCTGGGACAAAAAAAATTACAGAAGCTATTAATCTTCTGTAATTTTTAATCACTATAAAGTTTTTAGTTATAAATACCTTTACTTAGGTACCTATCTCCTCTATCAGGGAATATAGTAACTATATTTCCCTTATCTATAGTCTGTGCAAGTTTTAATGCTGCTGAAAGCGCTGCTCCAGATGAACTTCCTACTATTATACCTTCCTTATATGCAAGTTCCTTTACTAATTTAAAGGACTCTTCATCGTTAATCTTTATTATTTGATCAACCAAATTCATGTCCATAGTTTTAGGTATAAAATCATTACCTATTCCTTCTATATTGTAGCAACCAGCTATTCCACCACCCATAGTCGACCCCTCTGGATCTGCCAGTATTCCTTTTATATTCTCATCCTGTTCCTTAAGATATCTTACTACACCACTGTAAGTGCCCCCACTACCAGCACCTGCTACCAAATAATCTATATTTCCATCTAAAGCTTTGTATATTTCAGGCCCAGTAGTTTCATAATGAGCAAGTGGGTTATATATATTTTCAAACTGCTTAAAGCTAATAGAATCTTTTGTAGTTTTTAAGAGCTCTTCCGCTTTCTCAACTGCCCCTAACATGCCAAGCTCTCTAGGAGTGTTTATAACTTTAGCACCAAGTGCTCTCATAAGCATTTGCTTTTCTTCAGAAAACTTTGTAGGCACCACAAATATAATATTGTACCCTTTATTAATTGCAGCCAAAGCTACTCCGAGTCCAGTATTACCAGCAGTGGCTTCGATAATTGTATAGCCTTCTTTTAGTAACCCCTTATCTTCTGCAGCTTTTATCATATACTCTCCAATCCTATCTTTTACACTTCCGCCTGGATTGTAGTACTCTAGTTTTGCAAATATATTTACTCCTTCTTTTAAATTAAAATGATTTAATTTAATAATAGGCGTATTACCTATAAGCTCTCTTATATCATTTATATACTCCACATTAATCCCCTCTTTAAATTGTTTATCAATAAGTATTTCTTATATCTTAGATTTATTTAAAGCACTCTGTATATCTTTAATTAGATCATCTTCACTTTCTATTCCTATTGAAAGTCTTATTAAGTTATCAACTATACCAACCTTTTGTCTAATTTCATAAGGAATTGATCCATGAGTCATAGATGCTGGATGGCAAACTAGCGATTCCACTCCACCTAAGCTTTCTCCAAAGGTTATTATATCTAGAGACTCAACAAATTTTTTATAATCATATCCTTCTTTAAGCACAAAAGATATAACTCCACCAAATCCACTTGCTTGCTTTTTATGAGTATCATGTCCTATGTGACCTTCAAGTCCTGGATAAAAAACCTTCTCTATTTCTTCTCTATTATTTAGATATTTAGCTATAACATCTGCATTCTTATTATGTCTATCCATTCTAACAGCCAAAGTTTTTATTCCTCTTATTAGCAAGAAGGAATCAAAAGGAGCTAATACACCACCAGTTGAATTTTGTATAAAATGAAGTCTCTCACTTAACTCTTCATTATTAACAACAACTAAACCAGCCACCAAATCACTATGTCCACCTAGATACTTAGTTGCACTATGAACTACTATATCAGCACCTAATTCTATAGGTCTTTGAAGATATGGAGTCATAAAAGTATTGTCTACTACTGTTAGTATTGAATTTTCTTTAGCTATCTTAGAAACAGCTTCAATATCTGTTATATCCATTAAAGGGTTAGTTGGAGTTTCTATAAATATAGCTTTTACCTTATCATCTATACTTGCTCTAATTTCTTCAAGATCAGTTGTATTGACAATGCCATAACTTATATCAAAGTTCTTAAACACTTTATCAAGAACTCTGAAAGTTCCACCGTAAAGATTGTTTGATATAAGAAGCTTATCTCCTGATTTAAATAATGAAACAACTGCAGTTATTGCTGCCATTCCAGAAGCAAATGCATACCCTGCATATCCTCTTTCTAGTTCAGCTATTAATTTTTCCACAGCTTCTCTAGTTGGATTTCCAGTTCTTGAGTATTCATATCCTTTATTCACACCAAATCCAGGTTGTTTATATGTCGAGGTTTGAAATATAGGCACATTAACCGCTCCTGTTCTTTCATCTCCATCTATTCCTCCATGTATTAACAATGATTCAAAATTCATAATTATTTCCTCCTAATTTTTAAGTATCCTTGTACATCAACTTTTAAGCACAAGAGTAAGTGTTTTATAGTTTTATTATATTTTTATATTATAAAAAATTTCGTATTACTTTTATTAAACTAGCTCTTTCAAAACTTATATGTAAATTTATTTACTAGCGTGTTACCTATAAGTACTATATATATAAGTATGTACCACTTCATCATCAAGAAGTATCTTTAGATTTTGACTTAACTTCATTCAATCTAATATTATAGATATATTGAAGTGGTACATATTTTACTTTACATTTATTTCTTAATTGCTGTTGCCATAAATATACCTGGGTTGGTGAATTCACCCTTACTTGAATAACCTTCGCATCTTAGCCCAGTATCTTCTATCTTTATAGATGTGAATCCAGCACTCTCTAGCCATTGCCTAATCTGCTCTTCAGTAAAACCTAACCATTCGTCATACATCTCTTCTCTAGCCCATTCACCATTGTGCTGGTATACATCAGATATCAAAACAGTTCCGTCTTGCTTTAATACTCTATACATTTCTTTTATAGCCTTTTCTGCATCTACTATGTGGTGCAATGCCATATTTATAAAAACTCCATCTATTGATTCATCAAATAGTGCTAAGTCATCTAAAGAAGATTTTATTGGATAAATATTTCTAAGCTCTACATTATTAGCTGAAGCTTTTAGTTCTTTCAACATGTTATATGATCTGTCTAAGGAGAATACCATTGCTGATTCTTGAGCAAGTCCCAATGAAACAAATCCTGTTCCACATCCTAAGTCAGCTACCACTTTATCTTTAATATTAAATTTTGCTACTATTCTATCTCTTACCTCATCCTTGAAATATTCACTTCTCATAGTATTCCACTTGTTTGCTATACTATCAAAATACTGATTAGAATTCATATTATCTTCTCCTTTCAAAATAAAATTATTATCTCAACAACCATAATTGCTCTTATACAAAGGTAATAAAAAACACAAAATAAATCTTTTACACTAAAAAAACTCCCACCTCTAACATATATAGAGGCAGAAGTTATATTCCGCGGTTCCACTCTAATTAACCTTAAATAAAATTAAAAGGTTATCTCCGAATTCAGGTACTTTACCATACCCTAACGCTTTAACGAGCGTACCCGCTACCGTCTACTATAGTTCGAGGCAGAGCTCAAAGATGCATTCACATAAGGTTTACTAAAAATCTCTTTCAGCCAAGGAGATCTATCTCTGATAGCTAAGCTTATGTTACTATTTCTTATCACAGCAATTTCCTATTAATCTTATCAACTTTCTAGGTTATATTATTATAATATGCTGACACTTGAATTTTGTCAACAAAAAATATTAAAATTTTAATCTTCATTTAGATATTGGCTACCAAATAACAAATCATATTGTATAAGCTTATAGTCCTTTACCAACTCTTCATTTTGAATATCTTTTCCATTCAAATGATTTTGCAAATAAGGATGCTCCTTGTTTAATCGCTCAAGTATATTAAAATATATTGGATAAGACACTCCAGATTCTTTTAATATATGTAACGACAATTGAGCTGGAGATATTTTTGAAGCAACTGGTGAAATGTCTTTATAGTTAGACCATATAGCTAATGGGGTAATATAACTATTGATATCGGTATCTATCTTCTCCTTATCATTGAAGTAATTGAGTGCATTATACACATCATATACACCTATTGGTTTACCTAGTCTTGGAAGATGATCTCCAAAATAGTAAACCAATGTAGGTTTATCAGAGTTTTTTAAACTACTAATAAGCTTTTGAAATGCTCTATCTGCATCATAGATACCTGATGCATAGTTACTTAAAATAGACATCTCTGCTTCATTCAAATTTTTTGATGATGTTTTAACCTCTAGCTTACTATATTCGTTTAAGTAAGGATCATGATTCTGCATAGTTACTGCAAATATAAATTTAGGCTTATCACCAGAAGATATTTGATTTAGTATCATATCCATTAATTTTTCATCAGCTATATTAGTACCTTTAAAATCTTTTTCTTTATCAAAACCATCTATATCTATAAATCTGTTAAAACCCATATATTTATAAACCTTATCTCTATTATAAAAGGTCTTATCATTAGGGTGTATCGCTACAGTGTCATAATCGTTTTTGTTAAAAACAGATGCAATGCTAGGGGTAGGTCTCCTCAAATATACATTATAAGGTATTACTCCAGGGTTAGTGAAATAATTACTTAAACCTGTTAAGGCCTCAAACTCTACATTTGCTGTTCCTCCACCAAATACTGGAGATACTATGGATCCTTTAATATCCTTTCTTACATTCTCAACTATATCTCTATCAAAGGTAACTCCCTTAAGTTGTGTAGCATCCCAAAAACTTTCACTCATAATAACTATTACATTAGGTTTCATACTCACCTCTGAAGAAACCTTAATATCATTACATTTACTAAGCTTATCTATCACACTTGTAATACTCTCTTTAGAATACCCTTCTGGCTTATCAGATATATATTCATCATAATCTTTTATGAGAAAAAAGTTTTCAACAAATAAACCATTGTCTACTGCTTCTTCTTTACCTGTATACCATGACTTACCAATACCTAAATCAGATAAATATTCCGAATTATCTAGTATGTATATATTCATTGCAAATATTACTAAAGCTAAGATTAGCATATTAAACCTTGGCTTTGGTGCTAAACTTTGCACAATGTATTTTCTAAACTTAATTGCCAATATAATTAATAAAATAGAGCTCCCTGCTATTCCTATAACTGTCCGATAATTAATATATCTAATTCCAATCATAAAAGCATCTTTCATCAAGTATACTTCCCATGGATAAAAGGGTTCATCAAAAAAACTCAGCTTAACCATATTCGCAATAAGAATAATACTAATTAATAAATAAAATGTAATTCTGCCTAAGTTTTCTCCTAATAAAGAGATTATAACTATATATACCATAAGCAGAATCATGAGGTTTATTAATTGATGTATATTAAGAATTTTATTCAAGTCAGTAATCAACTGTTTTTTTAAAATACAATCGCTAAAATAGACTATAAAAGCTGTAAAAATTAATTTTGAATTTATTGATAAAATCAAACTTTTTTTATATTCACGTGGCAAATCTGTGAAGTGCGATTTCTTCTTTTGTATACTACTAAAGATTCTATAAACTAAATAAGATATTGAAATACATAGACTGCTATATATGAGCCAAATAAAAAGAGTTAGTAATAAAGTCTTTATATCACTGTTATACATTTTAAATATAGACATATTCTGAATAACACTATATGAACCCTCAATTCTAAAAATACAATTAAGGAAAAATACATCAAAAGGTATGCATAATGCAATTAGGATATCTTGTAGTATACTTTTACTAAAAGAATCATCCTGTAAAATATGCCCTAGTAAATAAATAGGATAAAATACAATTGTAAATATAGGAATCTTTATATACATTAATGAAGCTAGATATATAGTTGCAATACTAGTTACAAAAGATATTAAAAAAAGTTCTTTGCTTTTATCTGTAAACGTAGTTATAAGGCACCATACAGCATATGATATTAAAAATAAATTAAAAAAATATAACTTATTATATCCTACTAATACATTTGCCAATATACTTAACAATAACAGGAATATTATGAGCTTTTTATCTAAATGTAATTCTACAGTACCTACCATAAATGTAAGAAATATTTCACCTGCTATAATGGATAAAATCATTCTTGTATCAGTAAAACTAAAGAAATTTATATATGATATACTGAGAAACAAAAAAGATACAATTAAGTTTTTTATATTTGCTCTTATCCAGGCTACCATTCATAAAGCACTCCTTTTTTATAACTTCCTCTATATAAAGTGCCCAACTATAACATTATTATCCATTCAATTATCTAGGTTTAGCTAATTTAAGAACTTCATATTTTCCCAGATAATAGAAGAATCGCTGAAGCGACTTTCTTCAGTGATCTTTTTTGCACATCTGCCTTTTCTGAACGCAGTGAAGAAATTCTGGCAGGTGACAAATTCTTATTTTTTATTCTTTGGCTATGTTTTAAAAAGCTGTGGGTTTTAGAAAGCTTTTAAAATCAAGTTTTTTGCTGATTGATTTTAAAATAGTGTCTTATAGTTTCGTTAAATATAACGATTATCTCTAATCATGATATTAAAAACCCACATTATTTTAAAACAGCGCCTATTCTTTAAATCATATTATGTTTTAAGTCATTACTCATATTTATTCAAAGGTATAATTGAGTTATAAATTCCTAAAGAATAAAAAAATCGCTAAGCGATTTCTTAGCGATTTATCGTGCAGCTAGCTTTCTCAATATACATGAAGAATGACTAACGAGCTACATTTTTCTTTTTATAATTAATCTCCATTATTCTCTTTTAGTTCCTACCCGTCTTACCCCATCCTTTTTGATATAGGTATCATAAGCTACAGCTTCCCTTGCCACTTCTTTCCCATCTTCATAAGTAACTAGATAAGACTTTACCTTATAACCATCAATTGGTTTTTCATCCATTACTACTTGACCCTCTGGAAGAGTCGGATCATTTACTTCAGTAACCTTAGCAGGAATTACAGTAGGTTCATCTGATACCAAATCGTATCTCTTGCTACCCAATCCAGCTTTGCTACCATATATATTAAAACTTACAGTTCTTCCACTTGTCACAGCTTCTATGTAAATAGGAAAATCATACGTATTTTTGAACTTATAATCTAGATATCCCCAAGTCACTGTGGCATCAAGTCCAAGAGGTGAATAAGTAGCCTTAAAAGAATGATTATGCCTTTCTACTGCTTTAAGATTGGCCCTCATAGCAGCTCTATACAAAGTTGTAGATACCTGACATATGCCGCCTCCAACATCATCAACTACTTCATTATTTTTATAGATTGGAGCCTCCATATAACCCTTTTCTTGAGTTCTTTCACCTAATGTTGCATTATAACTAAAAATATCTCCTGGCATAACTATTTTTCCGTTGCAAGCCTTTGCAGCTATTGCTATATTATTAGCTCTAGCTTCAGTTGAGGTAGAATAATCTGTTGAGAATGAAGACAAAACTCCATCAATCCTTGACAGCTGCTCTTTAGTAATTTTTGCATTAACTAATTGTATCTCACCATCAATCAATATATCCTTATTCCAAGCTCCAGTTAATGCTTCTTTCAAATTTTTATCAAGTAATTCCTTATTTAAAACAACGCCACTTCGCTCTTCATTTATAGTTATCGACTGATTGATTATATTTACTGAAGCATCTTTAGGTTTTCTGTCTATCTTAGAAGCAATACTTTTCTCAAATTTATTTAATTCTTCACTATCATATTTAAAATTGAGATTTATATTAGTTGCCTGACCACCTTTTATTAACCTTTTTTTATCTAGAAGTCCTTTATCTTTTCCATAATTAAGAGCTTCGTTCACAGCAGCTACTATATCATACTGTGGTTTTATTGTTTTATAATCTAACTGAAATTTCTTGTCCTGAACTTTTACAATTATCTTTTTATCACCCAAAATTTTTTTAAGTTCATCATTTAATAATTCCACTGCTTCTGACTTTGACTTACCTGACAAGTCTAGTCCTTCTATCTTCACTCCACTATATATTTTAGTATCCCATTGTCTTACGTAATTCTCAATGGAATACCAATATGTAATAGCTAAAGTTACGACAACAATTACACCAGCAGCAGCAATTATCAACGCTCTCATATTATTATTTTTTCTAGCTCTGCTTAGCATATAATTTTCCTCCGTTAGTTCGGCTACAAAGTTTCAACTTAAATCCTTATGCTTGATATATGAACCTTTTAAGATTTTTACTTATGAAACACAAACTTCGTTTGAAACAATATTACCTGTATGTAATATTATTACAGAACTTAAGAGAAAAATATTCCTTAAAGGTAGATTTATAATTTGACAAATTATTAAATCTTCCCCTTGTTATTAAATATATCCTTTATAAAATCATTATATTGAGGTTGTGATATCATATAGCTCTTTTCTCCACAAAAGAGCAAATATCCATTCCTGTAAGGATACATACTAAAATAACTTTTTGATTTTAAATATACATCCAACGAGTTCGTAACACCTTTAGGATCAGGCCCATTGTACTGTTGAACATTGTCTCCAGAAGTATTTATTAACCCTATTAAGGTTTGCACTTCATCTTTAGACAAAACTCTTGCCGATATATCAGCATAAGAAACTTCAACCCTATCTATCTTATCTTCAGTAATATTTTTTACCTTGTAAAAATCATATTCCTTTTCCTTAGTCTCGCAACTTACTAATCCTAAACACATAACTAGTAATATAATTCCATAAATAATTTTAACATTTATTTTTTTCAATTTTAATCACCACACAAATAACACTTCAAATATAATACGAAACAAAAGGAATATAGTTACACAAATATATAATATTTATAAATAATTTTATATATTAAAAATTCGGTTATATTTACCTGAGGGTAATAATTATGAAAATAATTTTAAACACATCAACTTCCTTTAGGCAAAGATCAATCCTACTGACATTTCCTAACGTTAAATCAAAACACCAAATCAAATATTATTATAAGAGTTAAAAGAGCAAGTACAAATATAGCAGAATTCTTTCCAGCCTTTGCCCACAGATGCTCTTCATATTTATCCCCAATAAAATACGCTATTACTACCATAGCCAAAGCATAGAATAAAGTATAATGAACTCCTACACGACCCCTAGACCAAGCCTTGAGACCAAATGAATCTAATATAAGATCTCCAAGCACTATATTATTACCAAAACTAAAAGATAGAATAAGTGCTAATACTAACATGATTGGAGAACAAGTTCCTATACCTGCCCTTTTTCTTACTTTATCCAAGTTACTCACCCGCTTCTATTAAGCTATTTTAACTTTGTAAACTAGTATAGTTTCTAAATGATTTATTGGTTATATTATCTTCTAAAATGGATTTAATATGCTATTAGTTACAAATACTATCACATTAATACTGATATCTATAACATTATAGAATATTTGGTATAATATTACAATTACTTCCATATAATTATCCGTGAAAATAAAAAATAAAAAAATCATTATTAAACCTTATCAAAAATGTATAACTATATATTATAATCTTTGATAAAAAGTCTAATAATGACTTATCTCTCTATTCCCAATCTTCCCACACCTTAGGTTCATAACCTACAGTTGCAAGTTTTCCATTTCTAACAATAGGTGTCTTATACAGCTTAGGGTTATTTAAAAGTATTTCTTCTTTTACGCTATTATTAATAATACGGTGTAAATTTAATCTTTCATAATCCTTACATTCTTTATTTATTAGATTACTTAGACCCACAGCATTCCTTACCGTTTCCAACTCTCTCTTCCCTAACCCTACCATATTTAAATCAATAAATTGATACTTTATCTTTCTTTCTTTGAAATATCTTTCTGCTTTCTTGGTATCAAAGCACTTCTTCACTCCGTATATTTGAATATTCATATTCACTTCTCCTGATTAACTTCATAATATGCTTAAGATTCATTTATTCTACCGCAAATAGTTTCTTGAATCTCATCGTCTATTTTACTTATATTTCTTATCTTATAGCTGTTTTTACTTCTTATATATTTAACATTAACTATATATTCTTCTAGCATACCATTTTTATTTACAACTAACTTTACGGTTCCGCATGGATAATCTACATTATCTACCTTAACTTCTTTGCATCTTTCTATCCTTACGCCATTCGCTCTTTGCTGCTTGAGTTTTTTAATCCAGTTGCCTCTCTTATTGTCCTCATTTAAAGTAATATTACTTTCCTTATCTATTCCGCCATAATCTAAAAACACAAAAGCCTCTTCATATTTCTCTTCAATTATATTATTAAAGAACTGTTCGGTTTTATATTTTAGAGTTTCTTTTTCACTCCTCTTTATTACTGGGTATCCAACAGCAAAGATAGCTATTAATAACAATATACTTACTATTTTTTTATTATCTCTGAGCCTCTTGTAAAGGTTCATATAAATCTCTCCTAAGGTTTATTTTATATATAATAATTTACAGAATCTTTTTACAAATATAGTTAATACTAATATTTCATATTAAACAATTATTGTCAATATATATAATTTTTTTATCGATCCTTAGTTGTTTTTACAAAAAACAAATCCCCAGAATATATTTTTAATTCTGAGGAATCATTTTAGGTAATATTTTATTTCAGTCCGAGTTTCTCTATTCTTATTACATTTTCAACTTTCTTTATTATATCTAAATCATTAATTTTTTCTAAAGATTTATTTATTCTTCCCTCTAAAGTATCATGAGTCACAATAACTATAGAAACAAGTCCCCTATCTTCTCTTCTAGCTTTTTGTATAAATGACGCTATACTTACTTGCTCCTGTCCGAATATGGTAGCTATCTCGCCTAAAACACCTGGCATATCCTTTACTGTTATTCTTAGATAATACTTAGCACCTATATTATCCATCGGAGCTATTTCTTTGTCCTCATATCTACTTGTTATTATACTTGCTCTATCTCCATCATTTCTTAGCACAGATATTATATCTCCAACTACGGCACTTCCTGTTGGAAGCTCTCCTGCTCCTCTTCCATAAAGCATAAGATCTCCTACTGCATTTCCTTTTATAAATATAGCATTAAAAGAGTCATTAACATTTGCTAGAGGATGTATTGACGGAATCATTGTTGGATGTACCCTAAGTTCCAGCTTTCCATCCACTTCTTTAACAATAGCAAGTAACTTAATAACATATCCAAGTTCTTTAGCGTACTCTATATCCTTTGAGGTAATTCTAGTTATTCCTTCTCTATAGATGCTA
The DNA here is from genome assembly GCF_014193895.1 of Clostridium fungisolvens. Classification (NCBI taxonomy): domain Bacteria; kingdom Bacillati; phylum Bacillota; class Clostridia; order Eubacteriales; family Clostridiaceae; genus Clostridium; species Clostridium fungisolvens. The sequence goes on from NZ_BLZR01000002.1 coordinate 40,930, forward strand.
TCTACATCAACATTTGTCTCAAATGCAAGAGTTGTTAATATAGCAAGCTTATATGCAGCATCATAGCTTTCTATATCTGATGTTGGATCCGCTTCTGCATATCCTTTTTCTTGCGCTTCTTTCAGAGCATCCTCAAAGTCCATTCCTTCTAATGTCATCTTAGTTAAGATATAATTTGTAGTACCGTTTATTATTCCTATAACTTCTTCGATCTTGTTTGCAGTTAAGCTTTCATTGATTCCATGAATTACAGGTATTCCACCAGCTACACTAGCCTCAAAATTCACTATAACTTCATTCTTTTCAGCTTCTTCAAATATTTCTTTTCCATTAGTGGCTATGAGTAGTTTATTAGCAGTAACTACATGCTTTCTCTCTTTTATAGCTCTTAATATATAGTCCTTTGCAGGCTGTAAACCACCCATTACCTCAACTATTATCTTAATGCTGTCATCGTTAAAAATTTCTTCAACATCAGTTGTAACAAGCTCTTGTGGCACTTCCACATCTCTTGCTTTATTTTTATCTCTAACTAGTATCTTTGCAATCTCTATATCGTACCCAGCTCTTTTTATAATAGCTTCTCTATTAGTGTTTAATATATTCCAAACACCCTTACCTACATTACCTAGCCCTAATAATGCAATTCTTACTTTTTCCATTATAATTCCCCCTCTTCAATGTATTATTAATTGCTTATTTAACGAAAGCACCATAAATAGCTCTATAAGCCTTTTCAAAATCTCCGTTTTCCACACCAATTATTACGTTTATCTCACTAGATCCTTGGTTTATCATTCTTACATTAACATCTGCTTCCGAAAGACTTTTAAATATATTAGTAGCTACGCCTTTAGTTCTATTCATCCCCTTACCAACAGTAGCTATTAAAGCCATGCTAGGATGAACCTCCACAGCATCTGGATTACACTGTCTTTTTATCTCTTCAAGTATAATCTCAAGCTTATCTGCTACCTGACTCTCCTCTATAACTAAGGATACAGAGTCTATTCCTGATGGCATGTTTTCAAAGGAAACCCCGTTGCTTTCAAGTATTGTTAAAAGCTTTCTGCAAAAACCTTGTTCAAGGTTCATAAGCATCTTTTGAATTGCAATTACAACAAAGTCCTTCTTACCCGCTATACCTGTAATTGTATCTCCATAGGTTTGAACTCTCTGTTCATCAACTATGAAGGTTCCTTTGTCTGAAGGTTTATTAGTATTTCTTATATTTATAGGTATACCTACATCTCTAACAGGGAAAATACTCTCTTCATGAAGCACTTTTGCTCCCATATAAGATAGCTCTCTAAGTTCCTTATAAGTTACATATTCTATAGACTTTGGATTCTCAACTATATTAGGATCTGCCATTAAGAATCCAGAAACGTCAGTCCAGTTCTCATAAAGCTTAGCACTAGTACATCTTGCTATTATTGCTCCTGTAATATCTGAACCTCCTCTAGAAAAGGTCTTTATTTTTCCATCTGGTGTAGCTCCATAGAATCCAGGTATAACAGCCTTTTCTACATTTTTTAGTCTTTCTCTTACAGCAACTTCAGTAGCAGCCATATCTAAAGTGCCAAAATGCTTAAACTTTATTATCTCTGCAGCATCAACAAATTCATAATTTAAAAATGCCGCAAGTAATAATCCATTTAAATATTCTCCTCTGCTAGCAGTGTAATCTGCTGAAGCACCTTCTTCTATCTTTTGCTTTATTTCCTGAAGATACTTTTCTATATCAATTTCCACCTTAAGATCTACGGCCAAAGTCTTATATCTATCTTCTATATGCTTAAATACATCTTCAAAGGATATTTCATTCTTTGCATGCTCGTAGCAAAGATATAATAAGTCAGTTATCTTATAATCCTTTTTAAATCTCTTTCCTGGTGCTGAAGGCACAACAAATCTTCTTCGTGTATCCTCAATAACAATATTTTTTACTTTATTAAACTGTTCACTGTCTGCTAGTGAACTACCTCCAAATTTAGCTACAACTATATCACTCATACTTTTCCCCCTAATTATTCATAAACTTGCTATATTGCTTAAACAAAATTAGTTCATATAGATGTATCACTTCATTATAAAATTTATATTTTCAAATTCTCCTCTCAGAATCCAGAGGAGTTTTGAAAATAGCTTTCAGATTGAAGTGATACATCTTTAAATACAATAAAATTAATATCATAATAAAATATAAAATTATCTTTTAAATTCAAATATTATAGACTCAAAACTATAGCCCCATCATTATCGATATCCACTTCTAACACCTGCCAGTTATTTTTAAGTGTATCTAAATAACTTTTTATATTTGTAGAAAAGTCTTTATCATCTTTTCTCAGCATAACCATGATTGTTGGTCCAGCTCCACTTAAAAATACAGCTAAAGCATTTTGCTTACTGCATTCATTTTTTATATCATAAAAGTTTTCTATAAGTCCTGCTCTATAATCCTCATGAAGCTTATCTTTGCAAGCAACCTTAAGAAGATCTAAATCACCATTTGATAAAGCAGATATCATAAGAGCTACTCTGCCTATATTATAAACACCTTGCTTATAATCAATACTCCTCGGAAGTACTGCTCTTGCCTTTTCAGTAGATAGTTTAAAATCCGGTATCAATACACAAAGCTTAATATCTTCTTTTATATTTATTTTGTTATATATAGTCCTATCCTCTTCTGTCACTGAAACAGTCATCCCACCATATAAAGCAGGAGTTATATTATCAGGATGACCTTCCATCTCTGCTGATAGTTCTAAAACTTCTTCTTTACTTAAAGGACTTCCAGCAAGTTCATTTGCAGCTAATATTCCACCAACTACACAGGCTGCACTACTTCCAAGTCCTCTCGATACTGGTATATCACTTTCAATTTTTATACTTAATCCTTTTGGTTTATATTTAATCTTATCAAAGCACTTTTTCATAGCTACATATATTAAATTATCTTCGTTCTTAAACTCTTCATCGCAACCTTCAAAAACAAGTCCTTCTTCTATTTCTTCTACCACAAATCTATTGTATTTCTTTACTGCTATTCCAAGACAATCAAACCCCGGTCCTATATTTGCACTTGTTGCAGGAACTCTAACCTCTACCATATCATCACCTATAAACCTAAAAATTCTTTAATTACAGTTCTCATATTTTCTTTATTACATGTTGCATTATGAATTACTGGTTTACTTTCTAAGTTCAATATGCCTTTAGGTATCTTAATATCAAAATTCTTAGAAAGAGTTTCTACCATCTGAAAATCTGAAGCTTCTTTCTGCTCAAAATTAAGAGCTTCATTAACACTTCTTGGGAACTTAAAAGGACTAGCTGTTGATGCTATTACCGTTACAGCATCATCCTTTGTTTCATTTTTATATTTTTCAAAAACTTTATAAGCAACAGCAGTATGGGTATCTATTACATATCCTGATAAGTCATACACTTTTCTTATTGCTTCAACAGTTTCTTCTTCTGTTGCAAAGTCTCCGTAGAACTCTTTAAGTCTATCTTTCATAGCTTCACTTACTTCATATCTACCTTCAGTCTTTAATTTACTCATAAGATTACTTATAAACTCTGAATCCTTACCACTTATCTCATATAAGAATCTCTCTAGATTACTAGATATTAATATATCCATTGAAGGAGAATTAGTAACTACGAACTCTCTATTTCTATCATAAACACCTGTATTTATAAAATCAGTGAGTACCTTATTCTCATTTGAGGCACATATAAATCTTTCTATAGGCAATCCCATATTTTTAGCATAAAAAGCAGCTAGTATATTACCAAAATTTCCTGTAGGTACTACAACATTTATTTTTTCTCCAGCCTTAAGCTTTCCTTCTTTTAATAAACTTACATATGAGTATACATAGTAAACTACTTGAGGTATTAGTCTTCCTATATTTATAGAGTTTGCAGAAGATAGCATATATCCTTTATCCTCTAACTCTTTATTGAAATCATCATCCCCGAATATATCTTTCACTCCATTTTGAGCATCGTCAAAATTTCCTTCTATACCCACGACAAAAGTGTTATCCCCTTCTTGAGTTACCATCTGTCTTCTTTGAATTTCACTTACTCCATCTTTTGGGTAAAAAACTATTATCTTAGTTCCATCAACCTTTGCAAAACCTTCAAGTGCAGCCTTACCAGTATCCCCAGAGGTAGCAGTAAGAATAACTATATCCTTATCTATTCCTGTTTTATTTGCTGCTGTCTTAACAAGGTATGGAAGTATACTTAAAGCCATATCTTTAAACGCTAAGGTCTTTCCATGGAAAAGCTCTAAAAAATATGCTCCCCCTGCGTATTTTAATGGTGCTATTAGAGGATTTTCAAACTTTTCATCATAAGCCCCATCTATGCATGCTTTAAGTTCTTCATCAGAAAAATCATCAAGATATTTCTTTAAGATATAAAATGCTAACTCCTTGTAATTCATTTCTTTTAGTTCATCAAAAGATTTTTCTATCCTTGGAAAGCTCTCTGGAACAAATAAACCTCCATCTTCAGCTATGCCCCTAACTATAGCTTCTGAAGCTTTAACCAAATTTTCTTTTCCCCTTGTACTTTTATAAAACACTATTTTAGCCCCCTTTAGGTAATTTAAATCGCTTCTTGTATTATATAAACAAAAAGAGACTAGTATTAAACTTAGTCTCTGGAAATACGGCTTTTGATATTCAAATAACTCAAAAAAAGCTTAATAAGCTAAAAAAGTTAAACTGAATACAATATCAAAATCCCCTGTCCTTTTACCTGAGAGTTTCACCACATCTTTATGGCTTTCCCCTTCGGTGCTCCATTGAGTCTCTCCAGAGGTTCGTCCAATAACGGTTTAATCCCGCTACCTTCATCCGAATCTATAAAATTATTGTAATTATATATCAAAATATTCTAACAAGTCAATAAAATAGTCAGAAATATATGAATTTAATAGATATACCATTTTATTAATTGTTTTCAATAGGATATTTGTAATCGAGGATGGAGGTTATTTATAAAATGGTATATCTATCCTTAGCATATAATCTAGTATATGTTTCGTTGCTATAGATGTACCACCTATTAATAAAACTGATACCTTATCAGCTGGGACTTACTATATACAGGTTGTAGGTTATAACGGAGCATACAGTACTACAACACCTTATAAGTTAACAGTTAACTAAGACTATCTAATTTAAATTTTTTATATACACAACAAAAACCATGCATACAGGAACACTATCTCCTTGTATGCATGGTTTTATTTATAAACAAATCTTCAAAACTTATATACTTATCTATACCTACTAAACTTCAGTTATTAATATCTTCCCATCCTTGTCAAGCACAGGTGTAACTGATAAACCTTCTGTACCTTGAGTTATCATATAATTAACCCCTGTCTTTGAATCTTGTACCACAGTAATACTCATAAAATTTATCATTTCATCTGAGATAATATTAAATCTTTTTTCTTTTTCATTTTTATTATTTCCAAACATAATATTCTCCACCCTTTTATAATTTCTATTTAATATATCTTTTATGGATGTTAATTATTCCATAAAACTCAAGCTTACTAAAATGAATAGTCTTCCACTTTCAGGTTCATAGTATCTTGCTCTTAGATATTCTAAACCGCTAAGTCTATTATAATCCTCTCCATTATATCCATAGAAGTTTTCATAATGAGTTGCATTACTTCCCCAGAAGCCCCCATGCTTTACTTGTCCATATGGGTCGTATCTATATTTATCTCTCACTTGTCCTAAAGAATTGGTCGCATCTGATACACTGCCTCTTCCATCGTACAAGTAGAATAATGTATCGGTCTTAGCATCACTATCTGGCGATAGTTTATCTATTGATATTCTGTCTAATCCATAAGTATATGCATTAGTGTAGTTTCCATCTGCATCTGAAGTCATCAACACTTCTGGATTTTCTAGAGACACATCATTTATATAATTTATTATCTCATAATTTTCTGGAGTGTCTAGTGGATCTTGGTTTCCTGGATTCTTTGGATGGTCTGCTCTCTTGTACCAACCTAAGTGCTTACCATTGTTTCTTTTGTTATCATTTTTCCCTTGTCCATTGTTACCGTTATTTTTTTCGGTTTCTTCTCTAAACAAACCTCAACTTGTTTCTCTGAACCATATGCAATTTTTACTCTATCCTTAGAATTTTCTACAACTATTTCTTTCATATCACCAGTAGTTACTAAGTACCTATTTAATGCATGAATGCTATTTATTTTTTTATTGATTGTTGCCACCTCATAGTTACTCTCTACTAGAAAATTCTTGTAGCTTACTACGTAGAATCGTTGTAAAGCACCATTAAATTCAACTCCTTTAGTTCTCAGAAATTCTATGAAAGCCTTAATGTCACCAACATAGCTTTCTATTGTTTTATGACTCTTACCGTCCTCTATTAGGCGCATCTTAAAATCTTCAATTATTTGACACATCATCTTTACTCCTTTCAATTTCTTTACATGGAAAAAGAGTCAATGCTTCTTCATTAGAAACACTGACTCTTATCATTGTTATAATATATATTTAATTTTTCTTTTAGTTACAGCTCACTGCATTATAATAATTATGCTACTAGTTTTTACTCTTAATCTTATTAAATTATATTAATTACATTAAAACCAGTTTTATGCAGTTACATTATTAAATATTTTGCAGTTACTTTTTATTATTGAGGAATACTTACAAAAAACTCACCGTCTTCACAAATAATATTCCATCCCCTGTTTAAATCATTTGTAGTGCACTCAGAAATCACCCATGAATAATCCATTTCATTGTAATATGAAATGGAAATCGACTTACCACATTTAAATATGATTTTCATATTATCATCCTCAAAGTCAACTTCATCAACACTTGCTTCATCAGTCCATCTTAAACAAGTTAACTCATAAGATAAAACTGGTTCTTCTGGCTCAACTAAATCTAATCCATTTGTTAATTGTTCAACTTTAATATTCCATTCATCTCTTGCACCAAACCACCAATCATTAAGTATTGTAATTTTAACTTCTGTTGGAAGTGGTTTACCATATAATTCAGCATTATTTTCTCTACTAAACTTTAACTCAAAACCAGTATGAAAAGTAAATTCTGTAAAATTTGCATTTTTCAATATTTCCCGTATCACTTCTTTTTCTTTTGAAAAGTCTTTTTTTATTTTATCACTCATAATTTTTCACCTTCTCATTCTTAAGGTCTTTGTCCATGAATATGACCTATTAATTTTCTATCACTTTTAGATACTGCTCCTATAATCCTTTCGCCATTAGGATACACATACGTTCCTGTACCAGGTATAGTATTGATTGTTCTTGGTCCTTTAAATGCACTTGTAGTACCTGGTTGTCCTGGCATTACACGAATTTCCATCGGACCATGTTTCGTATTCATTTGAAATATTTCACCAATCTCACTTGTTTGACTAGTAGGTCCAATTCTTGTAGCACCTGCATTGGTTATACTATTAATCATATCTGTTTGACTAGCATGCACAGCAGTCCCATTAGAGGTTGCTATAAAGTCTACTCCTCCTGAACCACCTGAACCTTGTGCCGCTTTTGCTAATTTTTCCTCGGCATCTAACCACCTCTGTGATTTAGCTTGTGTACCCACCTCAGATATCTCATCAGCATTCTTCTCTATTACTTTAGCTAAATCTAATGCCTTTTCTCCATCTTTTGCTACATCAAGAGCATTGTCGGCAGTCTTAATAATTTCAATTGCATTTTCACCTTTTTTTGCTAGTTTGGCTAATGTTGCTCCGCTACCGGCAAATGGTATCATTGCTGCAAAGCTTAGAGCTGCATCAGACTTATTTCCTCTTGCTAAGGATATTACTCCATTAGCTCCGTCTAATAGGTCTCCTACACCTGGTACAAATCCTGCTAAATCTAAGCCTAATTGAACTCCATCAAGTATTTGTTCTTTATACTTGTATGCTTGACTTGCTACATACTTAGCTCCTTCACAGCCCTTCTTTACTGTCTCTATGGCCTTTCTTACTACTTCATTTGGATAGTTTATAGTAGAAATTACTGGCTTTGCTAGTTGTACTACCTTATTTGCTGTATTACTTATATCTCTTTTAGCTGATGAAATCTTTTCCTCTACCTTTGACGCATAAGACTTCACTGTTTGTTTTCCTGAGTTATACCAGCCACTAACAGTATCAGCCACATAGTTATAGGCATTCTTAACATTTGTCCAACCAGTAGACACCGCATCTTCCACATAAGATACTGCTTTGGATGCATAACTTGATACAGTATCAACTACATTACTAGCAAAACTACTCACAGCTGATGCCGCCTTATCAAGCCAGCCTGGCCAATGTCCACTTGGGTCGGTATACATCATAGGGTTATTTAACGCATATGCATACCTATTTAAGGTTAGTGGCTGCATTACATCCCCTAGGTAACTGTCTCTTGTTAGGAATCTTCCACTTTCAGGTTCATAGTATCTTGCTCTTAGATATTCTAAACCGCTAAGTCTATTATAATCCTCTCCATTATATCCATAGAAGTTTTCATAATGAGTTGCATTACTTCCCCAGAAACCACCATGATTCACTTGTCCATATGGGTCATATCTATACTTGTCTTTTACTTGTCCTAAAGAATTGGTTGCATCTGATACACTTCCTCTTCCATCGTACAAGTAGAATAATGGATCTGTCTTAGAATCACTATCTGGCGATAGTTTATCTATTGATATTCTATCTAAACCATAAGTATATGCATTAGTATAATTACCATCTGCATCTGAAGTCATCAACACTTCTGGATTTTCTAGAGATACATCGTTTATATAATTTATTATCTCATAATTTTCTGGAGTGTCTAGTGGATCTTGGTTTCCTGGATTCTTTGGATGATCTGCTCTCTTATACCATCCTAAGTGCTTACCATTATTACCTTTGTTATTGCCTTTTCCATTATTACCATTATCCTTACCATTTCCGTTGCCATTATTTTTACATTCACATTCTTTCCATCTTCCTTTAACTGTATCTTGAACCTCTGTACCAATTCATTTAGCATACTTATTTACTCATTTCATTGTTTTAAGCATAGAAAAAAGGCTAACGCCTTTTTATCAACGTTAGCCTTTATTATTACTATAATATATCTTTGATTTTTACTTTTGTTACTGCTTACTGCATTTTCATTATTATGCCACCAGTTTAATTTTTATTTTACTTATAATCTGATTACACTTTCTCAAATTAATAGCCTTAAAATAAATTATGTGGTTAATTATATGACAATTTTGCGGTAACTTGATATTTATCAAATCTTTCTCCTTATAATATATCACTAAAGTAGTACTTTAATGCCCGTGATTCCCAATACATTTCTGGTTCTATTCTTTTCTCAATTAAGAACTTTAGTCCCTCTTTAGATTTTATCTTACCTAATGCAACTAATATATGGCATGCTATACTGTCTAATTCATCCTCTTGTATCCTTAATAAATCTTTTTCTACATTTTTTAGTAATATAGTCTCAAATCTTGAAATCCAATATGCTGCTTCCATTCTAGCATCTCCCGAATAATCATCAACAGCAAATTCAATCAAAATATTTAATAATTCACCACTATTAAGATTTTTTTCAAAAAAATCCTTTGCATCAATTTTTGAATGTACTGAATCAATTAATAAAACCCTTATTCTATCTTTACTTAAATCCATATTACTCACCTTTCTATCTCATTCCTAGTATATGTCTTACATTTTCATCAACATGATATTCTTTTTCATTTGGTAGTAAGCCTATGTCTAGCGTATTATTATCTTTTAATTCTTTCAACTTTTTTACATCTTCAGTAATATCCGTAATCTTTTCAATCCATTTATCAACATACACATTTACCATTAATCCTTTAATTCCTAATTGGATTGCTCTTCTTTCAACAGCATTACCATATATGTCCCTGTCGGGGTCCCATTGACATCTAACTAATGAAAAGTTTAACTTATCCTTCCACTCATGATGTGTACAATAAACTTTTTCATTATACGTAGATAATACTGCATTTAAAATAATATTATCAAAACCTTCTCTCGTTATATCTATTGCTAAAATTCTTTCTTGGTCAATTTTTGTTCCCCATCCTGACCTATACATCATCCAAAGGAATGATGTCTTTATCCATGTCATTCTATCCATTTTGAATGAACTTCCAAACTTACCCAGGCTTAACGCTTCATCAGCAATTCTATTATTATAGGCTTGGTATATTCTAATTGTAGTTTCATCATAAGTTGCTAATATTCTTCTCTCCTTATGAATTATTTCTTCTTTCTGTAATTGATTCATTTAATTTAAACCTCACTAAATTTAAATGTAATTCCTATGTAAAGTTATACAACCTATAACTTTACATAGGTAATTCTTATTGTATAATTTTTATATTTAATATATTCTTATTAAATATATCGATTTGCTCCGGTGTAATACCATAATTCTTATATGGACCATTAATTTCTAAGCCCTCATAATGATATTTTACATTTGGATTACCTTTTGACCCACGTTGTGGAACTGCAGTTTCTTGCATATTCTTATAATATTCTGGATTCATCTCAAACTCTACAATGACCTCTTCTGTTCCAGGTTTCACGATCTTATTATCAAACTCTTTAACTTTCTCCAAACTTTCTGATGTCCATTTAGTAGGGTCTGCTCCACGTATCGCTGGTTGTATTCCACTTTCAAGAGTTGCTTCAGCTTCAGCAACACTCATTTTTCTATAGAGTTTAGGGTTACCCGCCCCATTAGTACCATAATTACTAGACTCTTGAATGGAATTTGAAGGCATATTACCACCGCTTTTGTATGAGCTATAAGCAGTTACGCCTCCTATTACAGCCATGCCAACCTGATCTGCTTTGTTCCAGAAACTTGCATTTTTAAAGCTTAACTCATCTACTTCATCTACAGTCAACTTAGATAAATCTTTACCACTTCGTCTTAATTCATCTAACTTAAACATTAAATATGAGTTATGAGATAAAGCACCCTCATCAAGTCTCTCATAAGCTTTACTTCCGTAATACCACGAAGCATAATATTGCTGTGTTAAATACCATCCCGTAGCACTAGTATCATACTTGTAACTTCCTGGATTTGCTTTAATTACATCACCTAAAGTTTGACTACCTGTTCCCTGAGTTACCTTTTCCTTATAATCATAGTTCTGACTTCCAAGAAACTGAGTTCCTTCACAGCTCTTCTTTACGGTATCCATTACCTTTCTTACTACCTCGTTTGAGTAATTCCTTGTAGTAATTTGAGGTTGTGAGAAACATGAATTCACTCTATTGGAATTAGTTGTATTTTTCTTACTTACCTCTAATGGATTTTCTGGGAACTTAGGTACAGTTACAGGTTTATTAGTATAACCATTTTTGTTACCTTCATCTGGTGGATTAAAGTAATTAGTATCAGCTATACGATCCCTCACATAATCTTTAAGTTTTGATATAGTATTTGCCACAGTATCAACTACATTACTAGCAAAACTACTCACAGCTGATGCAGCCTTATCAAGCCATCCTGGCCAGTGTCCACTTGGGTCGGTATACATCATAGGGTTATTTAATGCATATGCATACCTATTTAAGGTTAGTGGCTGCATTACATCCCCTAGGTAACTGTCTCTTGTTAAGAACCTTCCACTTTCAGGTTCATAGTATCTTGCTCTTAGATAGTCTAAGCCGCTAAGTCTATTATAATCTTCTCCGTTGTATCCGTAGAAGTTTTCATAATGAGTTGCATTACTTCCCCAAAAGCCCCCATGTTTAACTTGTCCATATGGGTCGTATCTATATTTATCTCTTACTTGTCCTAAAGAATTGGTTGCAACGGATACACTGCCTCTTCCATCGTATAAGTAAAATAATGGATCAGTCTTAGCATCACTATCTGGTGATAGTTTATCTATTGATATTCTGTCTAAACCATAAGTATATGCATTAGTGTAGTTTCCATCTGCATCTGAAGTCATCAATACTTCTGGATTTTCTAGAGATACATCATTTATATAGTTTATTATCTCATAATTTTCTGGAGTGTCTAGAGGATCTTGGTTTCCTGGATTCTTTGGATGATCTGCTGTCTTATACCATCCTAAGTGCTTTCATTATTTTAGGAATAGAAAAAAGGCTAACGCCTTTTACCAGCGTTAGCCTTAACTATTAGTATAAGCTATATTCTACTTTTATTACCTTTTACTCATTATTCTACAGCAAGTGTTTAATACGTTGCTCAAGCATTTAGGTACATATAAAGTTGTTATTGGATAGATTTCTTATAATAACGTTTTTTTGCATCAGTTTCAATACCAGCTAATCCCACTTCCATAGCAGCGCCATAGTTATGAAAATTAGTTCTCCCTTGTTCTAGAGTCATGTGATTAGAAGAACTATATCTAGAAGCTTCATCGTTCCCATCGTCTTCCCAAAAACAGACTGGGCAAATTGTATACTGTCCTCGTTCTTTCAACGTTTTGTATTGGCAACACGGACATACTGATAAACTCTCCGGTTGACCCTCAACGACAACATTTTCTCTTAATATTACTGAAAGCCTCATAGATAAATACTCGTTTTTCACGCCTACAAACTTCTGTTTTAATGCTTCTATCAATAAAGGATTATATCTTGTTTCCATAACATCAAAACACGGCTCATCATACTCAAGAAGCTCTGTCTGCAGTGTTTCTGGTAATGCCTCAAATTCTGAATCTTCACTATCAATTCCCCACCAATCAATTAGCAATTCTTCACGTTTTTCTTTAGTAAGCATTGTTAGTTCCTGCTCGCAAATTATTGTAATAGCTTTAATTCTCTCCAAATCGCTTTTTTCTCCTTTCTATTTTATTCCACTTAGTTGTTTTGCCAAATTAACGGCTGCTTCAAATGGGTCCGCATCTCTAAAGTCCGCCTTATAAAAAGTTCTAATTTCACGAGATTTTTCTTGTCCTACAAGAATTCTCCGAGTAGCTTCATCATATTTTATTATAAAATTACCCACTTTTGTTTCCCTAAATGCAGAATTCGACTCAGTTGCAAAGTCTTTTGCTAACTTTAAATACTGATTTTGCGTAATATCTCCAAATTCATTACCATGCTTTGCGAAGTGTTCTGCTAGTTCACCTTTGCTGAAGCCTTTCCACTTCACAGCTTCAGCCGCGCCCTTTTTAATATTTCCTATTCCACTACCAGCAACAACACTACTATCATATATAACTTCACCAGTTTTAATATTTTTATATGCTCTTACTCCATTAACCGTTATTGTTGTGAATCCTTCAAGGAATAGTGTTGAAGAAAACTCTCCTGTTAGTTTTGCCCATTCTGGGTCCATGCCCATATTAAGTGCATTCTGTTCATTAATTTGACCCCAAAGGCCTGGCCACCTATCCCAAAGATATTTACCAAAGTTCTTAGCCGCATCTATTATATTATCTGAATTCCTTAAATTTTGTACATCTCGCTGATATGGTAATAATTCACTGGAACCATCATCTGTACCTTGACTTACCTTTTCCTTATAATCATAGTTCTGACTTCCAAGAAACTGAGTTCCCTCACAGCTCTTCTTTACGGTATCCATTACCTTTCTTACTACCTCATTTGAGTAGTTCCTTGTAGTAATTTGAGGTTGTGAGAAACATGAATTCACTCTATTAGAGTTAGTTGTGTTTTTCTTACTTACCTCTAATGGATTTTCTGGGAACTTAGGTACAGTTACAGGTTGAGTAGTATAATCATTTTTGTTACCTTCATCTGGTGGACTATTAAAAACCTCATTATAAGTATCAACTATACGATCCTTCAGATATACTGCACCTGAGTATATCTTCTCTCCTACACTTTTAAAGAAACCTCCAATTGAGAAGTGTCCACTTGGGTCGGTATACATCATAGGGTTATTTAATGCATATGCATACCTATTTAAGGTTAGTGGCTGCATTACATTTCCTAAGTAACTGTCCCTTGTTAAGAATCTTCCGCTTTCAGGTTCATAGTATCTTGCTCTTAGGTAGTCTAAGCCGCTAAGTCTATTATAATCCTCTCCATTATATCCGTAGAAGTTTTCGTAGTGAGTTGCATTACTTCCCCAGAAACCACCATGATTCACTTGTCCATATGGGTCATATCTATACTTGTCTTTTACTTGTCCTAAAGAATTGGTTGTATCTGATACACTGCCTCTTCCATCGTACAAGTAGAATAATGGATCAGTCTTAACATCACTATCTGGTGATAGTTTATCTATTGATATTCTGTCTAATCCATAAGTATATGCATTAGTGTAGTTTCCATCTGCATCTGAAGTCATCAATACTTGTGGATTTTCTAGAGACACATCGTTTATATAATTTATTATCTCATAATTTTCTGGAGTGTCTAGAGGATCTTGGTTTCCTGGATTCTTTGGATGATCTGCTCTCTTGTACCAACCTAAGTGCTTACCATTGTTTCCTTTGTTATTGCCTTTTCCATTATTACCATTATCCTTACCATTTCCATTGCCATTATTTTTACCGTTTCCGTTGTCTTGATTACTTCCATTATCTTTGCCATTTCCATTGCTTGAGCCATTATCATTCTTTCCGTTGTTACTGCTATTATTGCTATTATTATTTCCTTTACCATCTAGCTTTTCATTATCTTTATCAACCTTTGCTCCGAAGAAGATTCCCCCTAAAGCTTGTTGTTTTTCGCTAGAACCTCCGAATAACCACTTGAAGAAACCAACTATGCTGTCCACTGCTTTTTTAGCCAAACTTACTATATAGTTAACAGCACTCTTTATACTTTCTCCAACCTTTGTGAAGAAGGATTTATCAGTTTTAGCTTCTTCTTTAGCTTTAGAAGCTTTACTATCTTCCTTAGCACTGTCGGCCTTTGCTTTTTCAGAAGTTGCTTCCTTACTAACTTCACTGTTTGTATCAGTAGCAGTTGCTGTTTTTTCTTCAGCCTTTGCAGCATCATCTGCTTTTTTTCCTTCAGCACTGGTACTACTGCTAGTTGAACTAGCTACTGCCACTTCTTGATGTGGATTGTTTCCTTTTTCATAGCCATAGTGATTTCCGTTATTAGGATTTTGTGGATATCCTACATTGGAATTATTACCTGAAGCACTTCCATTATTATCTTTGCTTCCATCCTTTGGTGGATTAACACCAGAGTTTGAACCACTATTAGAAGTATTATCTCCTGGAGTTGAACCATCACCGGAGGAATCACCACTTCCACTATCTCCAGCCTTAACTGGTTGAGGTTTGAAGTATACACCATAGGTTGAGAACAATCTGTTTCCATCACTATCATATCCAAAGGTAAGCACTTCTCCTTTTGGATTAGTAAGTTGAACTAATCTATCTTCTAAGTCATACTCATAGTACTCTATTTTTTGACCAGGACGAATCTTTTTAAGTCTATTTCCATTCTTGTCATACTCATATTTAATATTTGTATCTCCAGTCTTTTCACTGACTAACTCGTCTCCTGCATTATAAGTATAAGTGGTAGTTTCAGTATCAGCCTCATCATCATCTTTTACTTGTACTGCTATACGGTTACCTGCTTTATCATAGCTATAATCGTATTTTGTGGTTTCAACTTTTCCATCCTCTTCATGGCTTTCCTCAGTAAAAGATGTTATTTCATTTGAACCATCATAGCCATAAGTTCTTACATAACTTTCATCTTCATGTACAGCTTTTTCATTTATGATGTTGCCATTCTTATCATACTGATATTCAAAGCTAGATATCAGGACTCCATCCTTATTTTTGTTTTCAAGCTTTGTGATTCTATCTGCTCCGTCATAAGTGTAGATTACCTTAGTTCCATTTGGAAGCAAGGCTTCTTTTCTTCTTCCAGCACTATCATAGCTATAATAGGTTTTTTCACCATTCCAGTTTTCTGCATAGGTTAATCTGTCTAGTACATCATAGTTGTATTTTACATACTTTCCGTCTGGATAGATTACCTTAGATTTTCTTCCTAAGTTGTCAAATTCATAGGTTACTTCTTCTCCTGAAGCAAAACCAACTAGGGTAAGCCTTCCCATCTTGTCATAGCTATAGTCTGTTTCACCTTCTAAACCTATCATCTTAGTACGGTTTCCACTTATGTCATATTCATAGCTTACATCTTGGCCTTCTACCTTGTCACCCTCAGCATCTCTATACTCTTTTGATACAAGCCTGTTAAGCTTATCATAATCATAGTTTGTCTTTGTTCCATCAGACTTTGTATGGCTTGATAAAGTACCTACTGGATTGTAAGTAAAGTTTTCTTTTTCTCCAAGGGGATTAGCTACAGATGTAAGTCTTCCAACCTTATCATAGCTATATTTTGTCTCATTTCCATTACCATTTACCATAGAAACAAGATTACTTGACTTATCGTAACTATATTTAGTTTCGCTACCTCTTGGATCTGCTACCTTTACTAATCTGTTTAATTCATCATAAGAATACGAAGTTTTATTGTTATTTCCATCTGTTACTGAAGCTAGATTTTGATTCTTATCATAATCATACTTAGTAATGCCTCCTACTGGATTAGCTGTTTCTGAAAGCAAGTTTAGAGCATTGTATTTATAAGTAGTTTTGCTTCCAATTGGGTTAGTAACCGAATCTACCAAGTTGTTTTTATTATAAGTATAAGTAGTGGTTTCTCCTAAAGGATTTGTTTCGCTTTCAAGATTGCTTGCAGCATCATAAGTATACTTGTAATCTCTATTTCCTGGTTGAGTTACTTTCGTAACATTTCCTAGGGAATCATACTCTACCTTTGTAACATTACCTTCTGGATCTGTAGTTTTATTAACTCTATCTAAAGCGTCATATTCATATAAGCTCATATTGCCATTTGGCTCTTTTACAGAGTTTAAATTTCCTGCAGTATTGTATGCATAAGAAGTTACATTTCCAACAGTATTCTTTTCTGTTAAAAGTCTATGCATCTTATCATAAGTATAAGTTATAGTGCTTCCTTCTGAGTCTGCTTCTTTTGATAAATTGCTAAACTCATCATAACTAAAACTCTTTGAATATCCTTCAGGATCAGTAATCGAGGTTATTCTTCTAACCTTATCATAGGAATAGCTGTACTTTTCACCCATAGGATTAACTTGAGTAATAAGTCTATCATTTAAGTCATATTGGAACTCTGTTATTCCGCCTAAAGGATCTATTTTCTTTGTCTGCAGACCATGCTTATTATATTCATAGCTTGTCTTATTTCCGTTAGCATCAATTTGAGCTGTCATATTGTTTAAGCTGTCATATTGGTACTGGGTATCAAAGCCTAAAGCATCTACCTTCATTTCTAATCTATTTAAGGCATCATACTTGTACTGAGTGACATTGTTCATAGGGTCTTGGACTTTTATTAAACTTCCTCTAGCATCATAAGTTAAGGCTGTAGTGTTTCCTTTTTCATCTATAAAGCTAGTTAGTTTATTTAATGCGTCGTATTGATATTTTTTAGAAGCTCCCTTTGCATTTATCACTTCTGTTAGATTTTGATTTTTGTCATAAGCATAGGAAGTTGTATAGTTTAGTGGATCTATAGCTTTAATAAGGTTTCCTACAGCATCATATTGATACTGATATTTTTTATTTTCAGGCTCTACTTTTCCTGTTACTCTGTTTAATCCATCATAGGTAATAGTAGTTATCTTGCCTTCTGCATCAGTAACCTTTACTACTCGATCTCTTTTATCATATACATAGGTAGTTGTGTTGCCATCTGTTCCAACCTTGGCAGTTATATTGCCAGCTAAATCATAGCTGTACTTTATTGTTCTACCAATTACATCCTTCTGCTCTATAAGTCTTCCCTTATCATCATATACATTGGTAAGCTTATTTCCTGCAGTATCCTCTTGGCTTATTAGTCTATTCATGATGTCGTAAGTATAGCTTTTCTTAACCCCAGCAGCATCAGTTTCAGAAGTTAATCTATTACTTTCATCATATGACATAGCTACTGTATCACCATTTGGATATACTATACTGGTCAAATTGCCGTTTTTGTCGTACTTCATCTGAACAACTTCGCCTAAGGCATCGGTGATCTTTGTTTGAAGCTTATTGCCATTATATTTATAATTAGTTTCCTTACCTAGCGGGTCTATCATCTTAGCAACATTGCCTGCCTTATCATAAACATACTGGGTAATATTTTTAAGAGGATCTTCAACAGAGGTTAATCTGTTTAATCCATCGTAATTATATATTTGTTTACCACCATTAGGTGAAATCTCGGCTTTTAAATTACCACTTAAATCATACTCATAGGATTTTGTGCTTCCAAGTGGATCTGTCACAGCCTTTAAATTACCTGTATCAGTGTAGCTATAATTTGTAATTTTCCCTTCTTCATCAGTTAATGAAGTTAATTGGTTTCTTCCGTCATAGGTGTAGCTTACTATATAACCTAAAGGGTCCTTTGTATTAATTAGATTTCCATTATCGTCATAGTTATAGTAGTACTCTCTATCTAAGCTATCCTTCATGTAGGAAATCCTACCTAAGTTATCATAAGTAGTATCTGTCACTACTCCATTTGTATCTGTAAACTGTATTAATCTATATAGATTATCATACTTATACTTCTTAGCATTACCATCAGGCAGTGTTAATTCTAATAGATTACCTTCATCATCGTACTTATTTACTAAAGTCTGTCCTTTTGGTCCTACAGTTTTCTCTACCTTGTTTACAGCATAATTATAGGTATAGGCAGATTTGTTGCCATTTGGATCCGTTACAGAGAGGATATTTCCTAAAGCATCTCTTTCGTAAGTTGTCTCTCCATCCTCACCGTCTATAACTTTTATTAATCTGTTCAACTTATCATATTGATAGCTTTTCGTATATCCTGCCGGATTTTTTTCTTCTATATTATTACCATTGGCATCATAAGCATAGGTAGTTATATTGCCAAAAGGATCTATAGATTTAATTACTCTATTTAGGTTATCATATTCAAACTTTGATACATTTTTGTTACCATCAGTTACAGAATCCTTGTTATCATTAGCGTCATAAGTATAGGCTACAATTCCTCCGTCTGGTAAAATGGTGCTTAATTCATTGCCTTTACCATCATAAGATATTCTAGTTATCTTACCTAGTGGATCTTCTACAGATATAACCTTACCCATAGCATTATAATAATACTTATATACATTTCCCTTTGCATCAGTAGCTTTTGATACATTGGCTCCATCATATTCGTATTTATAAGTCTTACCTGTTGGGTCCTTTACTGTAGCTACTTGGTTATTGCTATTATAAGTATATTCATAAGTAGACTGGTCCGCCGCAGTAACCTTTAGTAGGTTTCCATTGCCGTCATAGGTCATTGTAGTAGTATTTCCTTCAAAGTCAGTAATTGATATAGGATTATCCTTACTGTCATACTCAAAGGTCTTAACTTTCCCATCAAATCTATGTTCCTTAAGCCTGTTTCCTCTGCCATCGTACTCATAAGTAGTAGTGTGTCCTAAAGCATCTGTAGAGGATTTTACGTTATTATTGTTATCATAGCTTAAGGTTTCTACAGTTCCGTCTGGCTTTACGGTTTTAGTTATTCTGTACTGCGAATCATAGTAATATTGTGTTTTATTACCGTTAGCATCTGTTGTTTCACTGTATCCATCGTAGTAACTTATATATATTTTCTTACCTTGAGCATCTTCTTGAACAGTAACACGATTTTGATCATCGTAAGTGTTAACCACAGATTTATTTCCCTTAGCATCAGTGAAGGATACCATTCTTCCCTTCTCATCATACTGGTACTTAGTTTCATGTCCGTTAGCATCTATATAAGAAACTAAATTTCCATTTCCATCATAGCTATACTTTAAAACACTTTGATTTGGCAGTGTTATTGCACTTATCCTACCTTCATCACTTAAAGTTATTCCAAAAATCTTTCCAGAAGGTGAAGTTATGCTGGTTAGCTTGTAGTCTTCATTATATGCTAACTTTGTAGTATTGCCTTTTTCATCAATTTGAGAATCTAAAAGCCCCATCTTGTTAAATAGGTATGTGGTTATGCCATCAGTTATTTGATATCCTATATTTTTTCTACTATCATCATTTACTAAAGAAAGCTTTAGGTTTTCTCCTACAGGTCCACTATAGCTTCCATCACTGCCTTTTCTATAGTAAATAGTGCTTCCGTCACCTTGACTGAATATTATAGTTCCATCTGCTAGTGCTGATAAAGACTTGTTAAAGTTAAAGTCCCACTTCACTCCAAAATATCCGTCATGGGTTTCTTCCATTGCATTATAGGTTCTTTTTATGGAGAAATCTCCATTAAAATCAGTTGCACTAGCATCATCAGCTTCATATAAGAAGTTACCAGTAAGCAAGTTTATTGGCTCGAAACCATAAATACAATGCTTCTTTCTTCCCATAAGTGCACTATCTATCTCTTTTTTTCTCGCATCCGTTAAAGATGGAGGTGTATATGGCTTACCTGCATTTTTCTTAGGATTTCTTATGAAAAGAGTGTTTCCTTCCACAAGCAGTGTATCTCCAACTTTGTTATCACTCATTATCACAGAATTAGGAACACCATAAAAGCTTGCTATGTAAGGTATAGTGTCCTTAGCTTGAACTTGATAAATCTGAAAATAATCACTATAGCCTGTGTCACTAGTTTGTCCATCTAAGGTTGCAGTAGCTTTAATCCTATAAAGCTGATTAAGCTTTGGTGTCAGTATTTTATCTGCCTGCCAGTTACTATCCTTTCCCTTATACACATAAGCTTTAGGGAAAAGACTGGAGTACATAGCACCATCAGGATATTTGTAGATATAGCTAGCCTCTGCACTTCCTTTAAAATCTGGATTTTCAACATCTAACTCGTAGTTTACTGTAGAGGTTGGCTTTACTAATCCATCTATAGAGATTCCATCAACTTTAAGACTTCCTTCACTATCGTGTTCAGTAATTGGTCTTAAGTTTATATTTGGTGCGCCAAAAGGCATGTTAGTATCTACACCATCTACAAATTCATAGAATATCTTAATCGATGGTCTCTGAGTTGTATATTCATTTTTATCTGTTGAAAAAGCTTCACATTGTTGAGTTTCATTTAGATATTGCAAAAGTATTCCGTTGTTTGCTTTCCCATTTACCCAATCACTTACTATTTGCTTAATATCAAAATCAACAGCATGCGCATTAGGCGTTACCATTGCAGAAGAATAATATGTTTTATTCTTCGGTTGGTTATTCCAAGTTAATCTAGTTATATCATAGCTATCATCAACACTATACAAACCAACTTCTCTGTCATTATTTCCAAAGGAAGTAGATTGAAACATCTCAAGAGTTGCTGATGTAATTGTAGCTTCTTTAGGAACCTTAGCATTAACATCAAACTTAAGATAAGTCCTAGTTTTCTGGAATCCATTTGTTATACTTGAATTATTCCCTGATTTCACACCATCATCCGTTCCAACATAGCTATAACCGTTATTCAACGTGTTGGTATTAGGTGCATTTTCTTCAGCACAGGTTACATTGATCTCTGAATTAACAAAACCAGTATCAGGATCAATTTTTACTGGATAAGCTCTCTCTGGTGCCTTAAGCCAGTTTTCATCTACTGTCACAGTAATAATATCTTTACCAAACAGTTTCTTTTCTAGCTTTATAGTTAAGTTATTATTTGTTTTTCCAGAAGCATCAGTCATAACAGGAGCACTTAGTATAACCGTAGGTTGTTGTTTACCTGCTTCATATCCTCTTATTGAATTAAATTCTTCTTTAAGCGTTAATCCCTTGGTGCTAACTGCATATTTAAAGGTAGATTTGTCAACATAGCGATTAAGTATAATGTCTTCCTTAACACTATCTGAATTTGCAGTATATTGATAATCTACACCATCGAAAACATCATTATATAAAACTGAGTTTTCTGCAGCTGCACTTCTAGAAAAATCTCCTTCCATAGGAAACAAGTTGATAGAGACTTTCCCTTTTTGTATTGCTATACCTTTGTCCTTAGTAATTTCAGTTGGAAGGTTTACCTTATAGTCATTGGCTTTATTTTCATAATATCCGCCACTACTATTTAGGTTTAGAGTATTATCTACTTCTTGGTAGTTTCCCTTCTCATCTTTAAAGTTGACCTTATCAAAGAAGATTTGTTGTACTTCTGTTTTTTTATCCAGCTTATAAGTCTTACTATTAGCTGTTCTTTTGCTTACTACTTCCTTATCCTTAGTATAAGTTTCTTCTTTCTTTGATTTAGTTACACTTGGTTTCCTAAGAGCCTTCGTAGACTTGTTGTCAGTCTGACTTACAGAACTTACTTTTTCAGCTTCTTTGTTGATGTCCTTACCGTAATACTCTCCCTTTTGCGGCTGCTTTGCTAAGTTTTCAGCGGCATATACGAGTACATCATTTGAAGAAAAAAGTAAATTAGAGAAAATCAAAAAGATACATATGGCCCTTATTAGAATGTTTCTTTTCATCCTACACCCCCTAATAAGTCCATAGATATGAGCATATTGAATTTTAGACATGTGAATAGATTTCATAGAATATATAAATGAAATATACCACTTAGGTAACCCGGCTACCTTAGTATTTAAAATACCTTAGGCCCGTAGCTTTGCGTCTTTATCTTTCAATAAATTTGCCTTTATCTATGGTTTTTTAATAATATACATCCACTTATGGAATAATGCTTTAACAATTGTAATACTTTTCCCATACAATTACTAATTTACATTTAATCCATAATTTAATAATCGTATTTATTAATAATTTATTAATAGTTAGTTTACTAATAGTGTAGATATCTTCTTTTATATGTAATCAGTTTTGTTATATTTTCATATGAAACTTTATGATTCACTGTGACTCCATTGACATCTTGTTAGTCCATTATTTTTAGCATCATATGCCAAATTAAAAGACTAGCAACAATGTGTATGTAAAACCACATTATTGCTAGTCTTTATATATTATTTACCTTCATTTATCTTCTCAGCAAGATCATTTAGATAAACCCATCTGTCCATCTTCTCTTCTAGAAGCTTTTCTGTTTCTTCCTTTTCTGCTATAAGTTCTTGAAGAAGAGAATAGTTTGTGCTAGCTGCATTTATCTTAGCTTCTAGTTCGCTTATCTTTTCTTCTATTCCTGCTATAATCTCATCTATTTCGTCATACTCTCTTTGCTCTTTAAATGAGAACTTTAATGCTCTTTCTTTTTTCTTACCTTGATTACTATCCACAGCTTCTGCTTTTTTATCAACAGTTTTCTTATTCTTTTCTTCTGAACTGTTGATATCTTTTTGTCTATTATCTTCTTTATAGTCAGTGTAGTTACCTGTGTACTGATCTACCTTCCCATTGCCTTCAAAGGAGAATATCTTAGTTGCCATTCTATCTAAGAAGTATCTATCATGGGATACTGATATAACTGCACCAGGGAATTCATCTAAGTAGTCTTCTAATATTGTAAGGGTCTCTATATCGAGGTCATTGGTAGGCTCATCTAATATAAGAACATTTGGTGCTTCCATTAAAACTCTAAGTAGATATAGTCTTCTCTTTTCTCCACCTGACAGTTTTGATATTGGAGTCCATTGATCTGCTGGTGGGAACTTAAATCTTTCAAGCATTTGTGATGCACTTAACTTATATCCTTCTTCATTGGATATAAATTCTGCACCTTCTCTTATATAATCTATAACTCTTAAAGAATCATCCATATGATAAGTTTCTTGAGAGAATGCACCTATCTTAACTGTTTCACCAACTTCAACATCTCCGCTATCTGGCTTAATCTTTCCACTTATTATATTTATTAAAGTGGATTTACCCATTCCGTTAGGTCCTATTATTCCTACTCTATCATCTCTAAGTAATATATAACTAAAGTCATCAATAAGCTTTCTATCACCAAAAGACTTACTTATGTTATTTACTTCTATTACTTTCTTTCCAAGACGAGTACTTGCTACGGATATCTCAACCTTAGAATTATCTATATCTATCTTTTGCTCACTTAGTTCTTCAAATCTATCTATTCTGGCCTTCTGCTTTGTACTTCTAGCCTTAGCCCCTCTTCTTATCCAAGCCAGTTCTTTTCTTAAAAGATTTTGTCTCTTCTTTTCGCTAGCAAGTTCCATCTCTTCACGTTCTACTTTTTTCTCTAGAAAATCACTATAGTTTCCTTTATAGGTATAAAGGTTACCCTTATCAAGTTCTATTATCTCATTGACAACTCTGTCTAGGAAATATCTATCATGAGTTATCATAAGCAGTGCACCTTTTCTTTTATTAAGGTATTGCTCAAGCCAATCTATAGTATCGTTGTCTAGATGGTTTGTAGGCTCATCTAATATCAATAGATCACAAGGACTTATAAGAACAGCAGCTAAGGCTATTCTCTTTCTTTGTCCTCCAGAAAGATTGCCTACCTTTGCATTAAAATCTGAAACCCCAAGTTTATTTAAGATAGCCTTTGCATCACTCTCTATACTCCAAGCGTTCATGCTATCCATCTGACTTGTAAGCTTCATTATCTCTTCGCCAGTGGCAGTATGACTTTCCATTGCTTTCTCGTATTGTCTTATAAGTTTCATTAAAGGAGTATCTCCTCTAAATACTTGCTCTAATACTGTTGACTCTGGATTAAAATCTGGACTTTGAGAAAGGTATTCTACTCTTACGGAGTTGCCCTTCACTACCTTTCCTTCATCAGGAACTTCTACTCCCGATACTACCTTTAAGAAAGTAGTTTTACCAGTACCATTTACACCAATGATACCAATCTTATCTCCTTCATTTATTCCAAAGCTTATATTATTAAAAAGTTTCTTTTCACTATAACTTTTTGATACGTTCTCTATGGTTAAAAGATTCATCTATTAATTCCTTTCTTTGTGAATGATCTTATTATATAGAGTTCCTAGCTCAACTATCAATTTATACATGCCCGAAAATCCCCAGAACTCGCTATTTTCGAACAAGTATAAATTAAGTTTCGACATAGGAACTCTTTAGAAGCTTCTCATCAAATTTTTAATGCAAAATTATTAAGAAGTACTCTCTGTTTATCTATAATACGTCAAGCAGTTCACACTATCTCTGATTATATCTTATGTGTATCTGCTTTTCAAATGGAATTACCTTGCAAGGCGCATAAATACTATATATTCATATAATTTTATAATTATATGATTAAATAAATATTTAAATATTTAAATATATAAATAGTTGTATAGTTATCTATTTACATAGTTGTATTGGAATCTATAAGAAAATAACTGATGTTGACTCGTGGAATATACTTTGTACTGTTTAGGTTTAATAAAAATAAAAGGCGAACCTGTTAAAGTTCGCCTATGATTATAAATACTTACTTCAATAGCTAACAAAACTATGCCTCTACCTCTTTACTACTAGCTACATTCTTATCCACATTAAAGTTATATATTACTCCTAAAATTATAAATAAAGCTCCAATAAACTTACCCATTGAAAACTTATGAAAACTAAAATAATCTATGACCATTCCCATTACAATTTGTCCTACAAAAATAAGCACCATAGAGTAGATAGCTGGAATCTTAGGAATAACTTTATTTGATAAAACTATTACTACAACTCCTAATAGTCCCCCAAGGTAAGCATATATAGGTATACTATTTATATTTATTTCTGTCATAGGTGCTGCTGTTCCAGTAGATCTTATTATTATATATAACAACAAAGAAAAAGAAAGTCCTGTTATATAATTTATAAGAGTTCCCTTAAGCCCACCTATCTTTTCTGCTAGCTTCCCATTTATTATCATTGAGAGAGTAACAAAGGCTCCCCCTAAAACTGTCAACAAAATATTTAACATCTAAAATCCCTCCCTAATATAAGGCCATCACTACTATTCCAAGAATTATAAAAGCAAAGCCTAGTAACTTCTTTTTTTCAAAGCTATACTTTTTCATTCCAAGAAGACCAAAATGATCTATAACCGTGGCAGCAGTAAGCTGACCAACCATTCCTAAAGATATTGAAAGTGATGCTCCAACTTTAGAAAAGGTCAGATTGTTTATCAGAACCACCATTACCCCAATTAATCCTGCACTTAACAGATATAACGGTACCTTATGAAGATCCATAGAAAACTTTTCTTTCTTAACTACCATAACAATTATTACACTTATAAGTCCTACTAAATGAATTACTACTAAAGAAAGATTATTTCCCACACTAGCCTGAAGTTCACTATTAAAACTAATCATTATAGTTATGATAAAACCTATAATGACGGTAAATAACTTATACATATTTTTATTTGTCCCCCTAAAATTATTTTACTGATATCCGATATTAACTATTATCATGTTGGTTTTACTTTTAATATTATTTAGAAATTAAGTTGTTATGCAATCTAAACTTATCGGTTATCCATAACTTAAGATATCAAAATAAAAGAGTTTATCATATGACATATGTCACTTTTCTATTTTTTTATTTATAGTTATTGTCTATAATATAGTTATAAAGACGAAATACTTCACTCCAAAATCTATTTTCTAACGAAGTAGTACATATTAGATACTTTTATTTACACACCATGGAGGTGTTCTATATAATTAAAATTAATAACAGGTCAACTATCGAAGGTTTTAAGGAGCTTCATAATATAGATTCATATTTTAGCAGTGACATGACCACACATATGGAAATACACATCTTTGAAAAAGGTGAACTTGTATATAGATCAAATGAGGAAATTGAATATTTCTATTTCCTAGTTAAAGGCAAATGCAAGGTTTATACCTTACTTCAAAATGGTAAGTCACTTCTTTTAAGATTCTACAATCCTCTAATGGTCATGGGTGATCTAGAGTTTATAAGTGAAAGCACTGCTAATTGCAATGTGGAAGCGGTACACAGTTGTACTTTTATAGGCATTCCACTGGGTGTTATAAGAAAATATGCTAAAGATGATGCCATATTTTTGAGGCATATATGTAAAACCCTATCAGAGAAGCTTGCTACGTCTGCAGTATCTAATTCTATAAATCTTCTTTATCCTTTAGAGAATAGGCTTGCAAGTTATATGCTTGCCATATCTAGTGAAGAAGATCTTTCAACTAGTTTAAAAGGCATAGTAGCTGAACGTTTTACTGAAATTGCTGAACTTTTAGGCACAAGCTACAGGCACTTGCTTAGGATAATAAACAAATTATGTGACCAGAAAATTATAGCTAGAGATGGGAATTCTCTAATCATATTAGATTATGAAAGGCTAGAAAATTTAGCTGGGGACTTATATCAATAGCTTTAAAGCATATAAATGTAAGCTTCACATAACAACTTACATGCATTTACTTAGTAATAAAGTTAAAACATATAAACGTTAACCTTAAATCAGAAAGGAATACATATACATGGATTTTAAGCAACTTACTTACTTTCTTGAAATTGTTAAGCAAGGTAATATAACTAAAGCCTCTAAAAAGCTTCATATCGCTCAGCCTCATCTAAGTCAGCAGCTAAAAATGCTTGAAGATGAGCTTGGGGTTAAATTGATAGAAAGAAGTACTAGAAAGTTTCAAATAACTAGCGCAGGACAAATACTTCAAAATCGCTGTGAGCAGATGATTGAACTAATGGATACTACCCTTAAAGAAATAAAGGATATTAAGGATGGTCTTAATGGAACTTTATCTATTGGAACAATTTCTTCTGAAGGAGATACTCTGCTACTTAATAAGATAATGAATTTTTATGACAAATACCCAGGTATAACTTTCGATATAAGAGAAGGAAATACTAAAGAAATATTAAAGCTTCTTACTGATGGTTTTATAGAGATAGGAATAATACGTACTCCAGTAAATTCTGAAGGCTTTGAATCAATATATTTAGAAAGCGCTCCAATGGTTGCCGCAACTAAAGGCAATATATATTGGGATGAAAAGACTAAGCAGATTCCAATAACGGAACTTGCTAACAAACCACTTCTTGTAAATAGAAGGTTTGAGAAAAACATATTAGAAGCTTGCGAAAATGCTGGTTTTGATCCAAATATCTTCTGTAAGATAGAAGATACACGATCACTTTTAACCTGGGCTAATAAAGGCATGGGAGTAGCTATTTTGCCTAAGGATTGGGTAGGTTTGCTTAAAAACTCTAATTTAGTATTTAAAGATATAGATGAACCATCTCTAATTACAAAGACGGGGATCATATGGATGAAAGATAAGTATCTATCAGCTCCAGCAAAACGCTTTTTAGAGATATTTGAAATTTAAGTAGTATTAACTTTTAATATTATATTCCAATCAAGGCGCCGCACTAGAAATACTATATTAGTAAGCATTTATAATTGAATGCCTATCTGGTAAGCTCATCAAAGTATTAGATAGAGTGGCACCTTATTTTCAATGCATAAATTAGATAAAAGAATAAAAAAGGCGCACATTACTTAACAACCATTTAAATTTATACTTATTTATGTATGAATTCAATAATTATTAAGTATTTTTATTATCTATTTTATTCTGTTATAATAACCCCAGAAGATATATTTTCCAAAAACATATAATTTTCGGGGGCTAATTATGATTTTTTTTAATGCGTTACAAAGCATTCTAAGTATAGTAATAATGATAATTATAGGATATTTATTAACTTCAAAGGGTTGGCTAAACGAAGAAGCTTCAAAAATATTCTCTAAGCTGGTATGCAATATAGCTTTACCATGCCTTATGCTTGTTGATCTTATGAATAATTTTAGTAAAGATAAATTGATCCATTTAGGAAGTGGACTTATCATTCCCTTCGTATCTATGGCAGCTGGATACTTTATAGCAATTCTAGTTTCTAAAACATTAAAAATAGATGATAAAAGCGCAGGTACTTTCCGTTCTATGTTTTTTGTTTCTAGTTCGATTTTTGTAGGACTACCTGTAAATCTAGCTCTTTTCGGAGAATCAAGTGTTCCTTATGTGTTACTTTACTATATAGCAAATACTACATTCTTTTGGACTTTAGGAGTTTATGATATAAGTAAGGATGGAACAATCGGTAAATGCAGTAAGATATTTTCTAGTGCAACCTTAAAAAGATTAATTTCCCCTCCACTTATGGGCTTCATATTAGCTCTAATTTTAATAATGCTAAATATCACTCCACCAAGATTTGTAATGGATACGTGCAAATATGTAGGTGGACTTACCACTCCATTATCTATGCTATTTATAGGAATAACTATGCATTCTGTAGATTTCAAGGAAGTAAAGATAAACAAAGATATGATTGCATTATTTATAGGAAGATTTTTAGTATCTCCACTACTTGTATTTCTACTATGCTTATACTTCCCTATACCTCCACTTATGAAAAACGTATTTATAATTCAAGCTGCAATGCCCGTTATGACAAATACCGCAATAGTTGCAAAAAGCTTTGGAGCCAATCATAAATACGCTAGTCTTATGACTGTTACAACCACTTTGTTAAGCATACTCTTTATCCCTTTTTATATGATTTTATTGTAATATAATTATATAAATAAAAAAGTTACCACAAACCATTCATAGGCTTATGGTAACTTTTAATTTATATTATAGTGAATGTACTGTATCAAGTGCTACTTCAATCATATTTGTAAAAGTTGTTTGTCTTTCTTCTGCTGAAGTTATTTCATCATATATGAAATGATCACTTACTGTTAGTAATGCTAATGCATCAACACCATGCTTTGCTGCTAAAGTATAAAGTGCAGCAGCTTCCATTTCTACTCCTAAACAGCCGAACTTAGCCCATATCTTCCACTCTTCAGTAGTATCTCCATAGAAAGTATCTGAACTAAATACATTACCAACCTTAGGATCGAAGCCTTTTTCCACTGCAAAGTCATAAGCCTTTCTTAATAACTTAAAGCTAGCTGTTGGTGCAAAATCTCTTCCATTAAATCTAATTTTGTTTATATTTGAATCTGTTGATGCAGCCATAGCTATTATAAGATCTCTTACTTTTACAGATTCTTGATATCCACCACAAGTACCTACTCTTATAAGATTCTTAACCCCATAACTTTGTATAAGTTCACTTACATAAATTGATATTGATGGTATACCCATTCCTGTACCTTGAACCGAAACTCTTTTTCCTTTATAAGTTCCTGTAAATCCATACATTCCTCTTACTTCGTTATAACAGATAACGTCCTCAAGAAAGTTTTCAGCAATAAATTTTGCTCTTAGCGGATCCCCCGGTAATAATATACTTTCAGCTATTTGTCCTTCTTTCGCATTTATATGAATGCTCATCTCCATACCTCCATTGAGTACCTTATAAGTACTTATATTTATTTTAATTTTATTTTTATCTTTTTAAATTTTATATCTTTTTAAGAAAAGTTTTCAAAATAATATTATCGCAAATATTTTATAACTAATTGTCTCAACAAAAATTATAGCCCAAATTGGAATAGTATTCTATATAATACACCTATGGTTCTACTATTTAATTCTTTTCACTCCAAAACTTCTTATTCTGATTTTGCATAATTACTACTATTACTGATATTATTACTACTAAAACAGCCATCATCATATATAGATTATTGAATATCTTTATATAGTTATATCCCAAAGCTTTATATTTATCTATATAATTTCCCCAGAAGAAAGACAGGGCAAATCCACCTGCAAATCTTACTGCAGTATAGAAAGATATCTTTTGTGAAGCATTTGTAACTACAGTCTTTGATATATATATATTTAAAGTTGAGAATCCTATTCCAACTATCAAGCATATTGATGATAGGGCTAAAATCGATAAAGGTAATGAAACATGTAGTGATAGTATAATTGAGCAAACCATAAAAACTCCAATTAAGGTGTTTCTTATAGCGCTAAACGAGAAATATCTAAGTAGCACCATTGGAGACATAGCCCCTGTAGCTATTAGTATCTGCTCAATTGATATAACTAATCCAGTAGAATTTGAAGCATTAAAGGACTCCATATAATAAGATAAATAAACCTGAGAGGCTGCAAAGGTTATCTGAGTCATGAATATCATGAAAAGCAAGCTTATATAATCAAATTTATTCTCTTTTATTTCTAATAATTTATTATTTGCCTGATGATCTTCTTCAATGCTTACTTCACTTATTGAAGAAAATACAAATATCCAAGTTAAAGCACCAATAACTATAGGAATAAGTAAAAAAGTCTTAGGTGAGTCTAGGAAGTATCCAGCTACAACCGCAGCAACTAGTCCGCCAATAGCTGATCCTATTTCCACTAAACTTGAACCTAACTTTCCATCTTTCTCTTCCTTCATAACTATTTTATTCATAGAAAGTAATATAGGAAAAAATGATGCTTCCGCTAATGCCTCTATCAACCTTCCTCCACAAAACATAAAGTAACTTACATTATTCAGAGCTATTATTTCTACTGAAATTCCTATTATCCAAACTACTATAAATAATAACAGTGACTTTTTTGCACCAATCTTATTCATTACTTTTCCTGCCACAGCAGGGAATAATATCATACTAAGATACCCTATATTAGGTAGCCAGGCAATACTTGATACACTTACACCAAAGATATTTTGAAGGCTTTGGAACATAGGAAGAAACATAACCACTCCAAAAACAACTAAAAATGCTACAAAAAAATCTATTATAAAAAAGTTTCTTTTATTATTTAAAACCATCATTTTCTCCTCATTTATAGATGCCTACTTAAAATAGAATTTATATTATAAACCCCTTTTATTTCTATTTATAATAATTAAATGATTATAAATAGCTTTTCCATAAGTGCAGTGCATCTTTCATTAAATAGTCTAGTGCCAATAATCAATTATACGCCATAAGGAAGCGCTTACACACTTGTTATAAAAAGTCACTGAAGCGACCTTCTTCAGTGAGCTTTTTTTACGTATTTTAATCATTAACTTAGATTTAATTTACAACTGTTATATCTATATTTAAGCTTATCTTATTACATCATATATAAGAGGAATATTGTCTTCATATGTCTCTGATATCTTGTAATTACTTACTATTCCGGCAGCAGCTTTTTCTATTTTAGCTTCATCATCTGCATGTATATAAGCTAAAACATCTCCTTTAGCTACTTTATCGCCTCTTTTTTTATTTAAAACTATACCTACAGCTAAATCTATGCTATCTTCTTTAGTAGCTCTTCCAGCTCCTAGTTCCATAGCCACAAGACCTATATTTTCTGAGTTTATCTTTGATACATAGCCTTCTATATCACTCTTTACTTCATAAACAAATTTAGCCTTTGCAAGTAATTCTGGGTTTGTAACCTGCTCAGCGTTTCCACCTTGTGCAGCAACAAACTCCTTAAGCTTTTGAATAGCTGAACCATCTTCTATAGTCTTTAAAAGCATAGCCTTTGCTTCTTCAACATTTTCAGCTTTACCAGCTAATACAACCATATTGCTACCTAAAGCTAAACATAATTCTAATAAATCCTTAGGTCCTTTACCACTTAGAGTGTCTAAAGCTTCTTTTACTTCAAGAGCATTTCCTATAGCAAGCCCTAAAGGTTGATCCATATCAGAGATTACAGCAACTGTGTTTCTTCCAACATTTTTACCTATGCTAACCATTGCTTCTGCAAGTTTTTTAGCATCCTCATAAGACTTCATGAATGCACCGTCTCCAACCTTAACGTCTAGAACGATAGCATCTGCACCTGCTGCAATTTTCTTACTCATTATGCTAGAAGATATTAATGATATATTATCAACAGTACCTGTAACATCTCTAAGTGCATATAATTTTTTATCAGCTGGAGCTAAATCAGCAGTCTGACCCATTATAGCAATCTTTTTCGTATTTACATTTTCTATAAATTTCTCTTCTGTTATTTCTACTGAAAATCCATCAAAGGATTCTAATTTATCTATAGTTCCTCCAGTGTGTCCAAGTCCTCTACCAGACATCTTAGCTACCGGAATACCTAGGGCAGCTACCATAGGTGTAAGCACTAAAGTAGTTGTATCTCCTACACCACCAGTACTATGCTTATCTACTTTAACTCCATCTATTTTTGATAAATCAAGAATATCTCCTGAATGCACCATAGCCATTGTAAGGTCTGCAGTTTCTCTCATATTCATCTTTTGAAAATATATAGCCATTAAAAGTGATGAAACCTGATAGTCTGGAATACTTCCTTTTGTATATCCATCAACAAAATAATTTATTTCCTCAGTCGAAAGCTCTTCGCCATTTCTTTTCTTTATTATCAAATCATACATTCTCATATAAAAACTCTCCCTTATCAAAAAATCACTATTTTTTATTATTAAGTAATTATTTTTAGCTATCAAGCTTTATAAGGTTATATACATAGAACTTGATAACTACACTTTCTTTTCTGATCCCTTTATTATAACTGTTGGAGATATTGTTAATCTCTTCTTTTCCGAAATATCTTTATTATCTATTACTTCTTTGAGCATATACATAGCTGATTTTCCAAGTTCTTCAGGACAATCTTCCATATATGTTATATTTATTCCAACCATATCTAAGAATTCAAGCTTATCAAACCCTACTATAGCTAGATCATTTGGTATTTTTTTATTCTCATCAAAAGTTGCTTTAACTGCTCCCATAGTCATCATATTGCTGCATACAACTAAAGCTGTAGGACCATCTTCCATATTTAATACATTCTTAGTTATGTCATATCCTGTGCTAAGCTTAAAGTCACCTTTAAAAATATATTCTTCTCTAATTGGAATATTGTTCATTGCCAATGCTTTTTTATAGCCCATAAGTCTATCCATTGCAGGTTCTGAACTTAAAAGCCCTGTTATTATGCCTACTTTTTTATGCCCTTCTTTTATAAGAAGATTTGTAGCATCAAAACCACCTT
Organism: Clostridium fungisolvens; assembly: GCF_014193895.1. Lineage (NCBI taxonomy): Bacteria > Bacillati > Bacillota > Clostridia > Eubacteriales > Clostridiaceae > Clostridium > Clostridium fungisolvens. Next base: position 74,954 of record NZ_BLZR01000002.1, read on the forward strand.
TTATATTATCAACAAAAACACCATTAAAACTTGTATACTTAACATCTGCTACAACAAATATTATCGGTATGTTTAAGTTCTCTAGGGTGTTAACATAATTACTATTAAATTCATTTTCACCGAACATTGGAGACATGATTACACCTTTCAATCTATGCTCCTTTATTACAGTTAATGCCTTAAGTTCTTTCTCAAGATTGTCATCAGTGTTAAAAAGTACAATATTTAGATCTGAGGCTTCAGCCACTTCACTAATACCTTTTATAAGTTCTCCAAAGTAAGAGTTTGTTATATCTGGTACTATCACTCCAATAGTATTAGTCTCATTTTTAGACAAACTTCTTGCTATTGCACTAGGAGTATAGTTCATCTCTTTTATTGTTTCTAATACCTTATTTCTTGTTTCTTCCTTAACGTATCCTGAGTTATTTAAAACCCTCGAAACTGTTGCTAGAGAAACTCCTGATTTTTTTGCAATATCACTAATTGTAGTGCCCATATATTATCCCCCTCACTTTTAACTGAAAAGACTGCATGGTTATTATACTATAAAGCGACAGCATTTTATATGGATTTATGCAGTTTATTAATCAAAGTTTACAAAAAAACGCATATTTATAAATTTAGTTGAGGATGCTTAAAAATAATTGTTTTAAACATCCTTAACTTTTATAGCTTTGTTTAAATTGTATTAAACTTAATTATCTTTGTCCCTTTTCGTAAGGTACACCGTCAGCTGCTGGAGCTTGTGTCTTACCTACAAATCCTGCTAAAGCTATCATTGTGATTACATAAGGGAATACTGAGTATATTTCTGTTGGAAGATTAAGTCCAAGTAGCTGTGATTTTAATTGGAAAGCATCTGCAAAACTAAATAGTAAACATGCAAATAGTGTTCCTTTTGGCTTCCAGTTACCGAAGATAACAGCCGCTAGAGCTATAAATCCTCTTCCTGATACCATTCCATCTCTATATAGTGGCGTACTTCCAAGTGATAATGCTGCTCCACCAAGACCTGCAAGCATTCCTGATAATACAACACAGATATATCTTACTTTATATACATTTATTCCTAGAGTATCTGCTGCCTTTGGATGTTCTCCAACGGCTCTTATTCTAAGTCCCCACGGAGTTTTGTATAGTACAAAGTGTGCTATTATTACTGCAACTATTGCTGCATATACAAACCAGTTTAAGTCTCCTACAAGTTTACCGAGCACCGGCATATCTCTTAATGCTTTTGGTATATTGTATGCTAAACCATTAACACCATCCGTTTGTCCGCCTTTTCCGAAAAGCTTAAAGATAAGAAAGGCTGCTAAGGCTTGAGCAAAAAGGTTTATCGCTGTACCTGATATAACTTGATCTGCCTTTAGGTTTATACTTAAGAAAGCATGAATTAATGCTATAAGTCCACCTGCTATTAAAGCAAAAATGATTCCTACCATCGCGCTTCCTGTAAGGAAGGACCCATATACTCCAAAGAAGGCTCCCATGATCATCATACCTTCAAGACCTATGTTTACAACTCCAGATCTTTCTGAAAATACTCCGCCAAGACCTGCGAATATTAAAGGAGTTGCAAGAGCTAAGGTTGAAGATAAAAGTTCCATGATTATATTTATACTAGCCATTGATCAATACCTCCTTCTTCTTCTTCTTTTCTGCAAAGTATTTAACGATGTAGTCTGTTGCTACAAAGATTATTATTATTGATTGTATAAGATATACTATTTCTTTAGGTATACCATTTAACTGTAATACTTTTGAACTACTGTTTAGAGCTCCAAAAAGTACAGCTGCAAATATACATCCTATCGGATGGCTTTTCGCAAGAAGAGCTACTGCCATACCACTGAAACCGTAACCTGGAAGTGTACTAAAATCATCAGTATAGTACTTACCGCCAGCTAAGTGAACTGCTCCACCAAGACCTGCTATAGCTCCTGATATAACCATTGCAAGTATTATGTTTTTTGATATATTTATTCCACCGTATTCTGCTCCCTGTGGATTTAAACCAACAGCTCTAAGCTCATAACCTGTGGTAGTTTTCCATAAAAGCCATGTAACAAATATTGCTACTGCTATTCCTATAAACACACCATAGTTTGCTTGATAGTTTGACACGAATCTACCAATTCTAGCACTTTCTTTTATAAGTGGTGATGCTGACTTTCCTTGAACTCCAAAAGATGTTCTAAGAATTATAAAGTTTGCAGCATACATTGCTATATAGTTCATCATGATTGAGTTTATAACTTCGTTTGTTCCCATCTTTGCTTTAAGATATCCTGGTACTGCTGCCCATAGACCACCAGCTGCTATACCTGCTATCAAAACCAATGGAAGATGTATAATTGCAGGAAGTCCTGGTATAACTCCAACTAAAGCTGCTGCTACCATACCTACTACAAACTGACCTTCTCCACCTATGTTAAATAATCCGGTCTTAAATGCTACCGCATTTGCTACACCGGTAAATATAAGTGGTGTCAAGTAGAATATAGTATTAAATAAGTTCATTTCGCTACCAAAGGAACCTTTCCATATGGTGCTAAAAAGATCTTCTAGCGCTTTAAAGTAATCTAATATGGAGTATCCCTTAGCCCAGATTACGAAAAACACTGAAATGAATATAGAAAATATTATTGCCGCTAAAGGGAACAATATTGGTTTTACTATCTGTAGCGCTTTATTTTCTTTACCCTTCGCTGTAGTTTTACTCAAGATCCTTCACCTCTTTCTCATCATCCTTAAGACTACCACCAGCCATAAGTATTCCAAGTTTTAGCTCTGTAGCATCTTTTCTATCTACTATATCTAAGATTTGTCCATCATACATTACTGCTATTCTATCAGATAAAGACATTATTTCGTCCAGTTCTAGTGAAACTAAAAGAACTGCTTTACCACTGTCTCTTTCCTGTATTATTCTCTTATGAATGTATTCTATAGCTCCAACATCAAGACCTCTTGTTGGTTGACATACTATTAGAAGTTCTGGATCTTTTGATATTTCTCTTGCAACTATAAGCTTTTGTTGATTTCCCCCTGATAAAGCTGATGCTGAAACTTCATCATTTGGAGTTCTTACGTCAAACTCTTCTATAAGCTTATTGCAATGTTTTCTAACTTCGCTATAGTTTAATACGATACCTTTGCTAAAAGGTTTATTTCTATGAATACCTAAGATTGAGTTTTCAAATAATGAATATTTAAGTATTAATCCTCTTTTGTGCCTGTCTTCAGGAACATGTCCGACACCAGACTCCATAACTATTTTAGGTGCCTTGTTAAATATGTCTTTGCCGTTTATAGTTACTTTTCCACTAACAGCTTTTCTAAGACCAGTTAAAGCTTCTATAAACTCTGACTGCCCGTTTCCATCTACTCCGGCTATACCAACTACTTCACCTGCATGTACTGTAAGATCAAGATTCTTAACTACAGGAAGTTTTCTATGATCATTAGCATTTAAGTTTTCTATCTTAAGGATTTCACGGCCTACTTTTGCTTCAGCCTTCTGTACTACAAGATTAACTTTTCTACCTACCATTAGCTCCGCTAATTGGTCGATATTAGTATCTTTAGTATTTACAGTTCCAGTAACCTTACCTCTTCTTATTATGGTTACTCTGTCACTCATCTTCATAACTTCTTTAAGCTTATGAGTGATAAGAATTACTGACTTGCCCTGTGACTTTAAGTTATCTATAATAACTCCAAGCTCATCTATTTCTTGAGGAGTTAGAACCGCTGTAGGTTCGTCAAGTATTAATATATCTGCTCCTCTATATAAAGCCTTTAGTATTTCTACCTTTTGCTGTTTACCCACTGTGATGTCTTCAATTACTTCATTTGGATCTATGTTGAAACCATACTTTTTAGCAATAGCCTTAACATCCTCTATCGCTTTCTTCATGTCTACCTTCAAACCTTTTTTAGGTTCAATTCCTAGAACTATATTTTCTGCAACTGTAAAATTATGAACAAGCATAAAATGTTGATGCACCATACCAATTCCAAGCTTTATAGCATCGTTAGGGTTTGTTATCTTAGCTAGCTGCCCGTTAACATATATTTCACCCTTCTCTTGTTGGTACAACCCATATAGTATGTTCATTAAAGTGGTTTTTCCCGCTCCATTTTCACCTAGCAAAACGTGGGTTTCACTTTTGTTAAGATCAAAATTAACATCATCGTTAGCTATGGTTCCTGGGAATATTTTTGTGATGCCCTTCATTTCTACCACTTTTGTCATGACTAATACCTCCTAATCAAAACTTTTTTCTCTTAAATTAATATTGATATGAGACTACCTATGTTTTAATTTCCAACCACAGACCCCTCAAGAGTTTAAAAAGATGTTTAATTATTTAACTTGTTCATCTTTACGCCATATAAATATATAAGATTTCTACATTATTAAAAACCTAAATGTATAACAATAAGAAATTCTTATATCATTAGGCTTAGGCATCTTAAATATTATCTATTATGTAAGTATAGTTAAATATGTTATCGCTTACATATTTATATTAATATACAAAAACTCTACCGTCAATTACATTTTTGTGGCATTTGTAAACAATTTCAATATGTAACACCTATAATTCTACATCTATCGACAAAACACTCTCGTGAAATTTATTCTAACATATTTTTTTCAACTAATAAAGTAACTTTATCATGTTAACTAGAGGAAATCTTAGCAAAAAAACTAAATAGATGAAAGTTATCATTCCATATGAAAAAATCATTTAATTCTAATAGCTTGCTCATATAGCATCTCCTGTATAACCATTTAATTTCAACAAGATAATTTAACCGATTATTTATCTAAAATAACTTATATATGATAAAGCGCTTTCAAAGTAATAAATCAGCAAATAAAATGAGCTTTATTAGGTACATTGGCTAAAAAGCCCTACAATTTTCTAAACAAAAATAAAGTTATTATCCTAAGAGAACAAAACTTCTCTTAGGATAATAACTTTCGCAACATATTGATCTTTATTTCTCTATATCCAAGTTACTATTTTATCTATGCTTTGTCTTGTCTTAGGTCTTGGATCGGCTTTTCTATATCCGAAGGCTACCATATATGATACTGTAAAACTTCCTTCTTCTAACAAACCTCTGCTATTTAACACCTCTTCAACCTTATCCTTATTAAAACCTTCTATAGGGCAAGAATCTATTCCAATTTGTGCAGCTGCCGTCATCATATTTCCCATGGCTATATAAGTCTGCTTTGAAGCCCAATCATTAAGCGCTGTCTCGTTTGCAAATAACTTAAAATCATTCTCTTGGAAATCTTTTAGTCTTTCTCTCATTCCTTCTGCAACTTCAGCAGGAAGTTTCTTAACTTGCTCCATAAAGTCTGAGATATATTTTGAATCATACTTCATATCTTTATCTGTTCTCGAAAGAGCAACTACAAAATGGCTTGCTGTTGGAAGTTGTCTTTGGGCCCCCCATGAAACTTTTCTTAATTCTTCTCTAAATCCAGGGTTTTGAACAACAATGAATTTCCAAGGTTCAAAACCAAAAGAGCTAGGAGATAGTCTTGCAGTCTCTAATATAAACTCAAAATCTTCTTCAGATATTTTCTTGCTATCATCAAACTCCTTGCATGCATGTCTAAAATCATATGCTTCTATTATTTTTTTCTTTACTGAATCCATTATATTATTCCACCTTTCAAAATACATCTTGGATGTACCACTTCACAATAAAATTTATATTTTCAGATTGAATTGATACATATATATTAAGGGCTTACTCTCTATCTAAAAATTGTTTTCATTACTTTCTCGAGCTCTTAAGAAAGTTGTAAGACTATTAGTTTAATCACAAATTTATACATATAAAAATCACTTGTAAACTCTTAGATCTTGCCTTCAGAAAACTGATATATAAAAGAGTATTTCCAACCTATGAGTAAATTATATTACACCTTAATCATATATTGAAGAATGCACATTTTTAATATATAATATACAATAATATACCTAGGTATAAAATTTATACTTAGTATCAAAAGTAACGTAAAGAGGTGTCTTATGAATACAGAAGAAACTTTACCTATTGACCCACCTTGTACTTCAACCAAGTGTGCAGTAGAGGCTACTTTAAATATCATAGGGGGAAAGTGGAAGGGAGTCATCTTATATAGACTCTTATACGGAAAGAAAAGATTTAATGAGCTAAGGCGAGATATGCCAAACATAACTCACAGGATGCTTACACTACAGCTTCGTGAACTCGAAAGCGATGGACTTGTAAAAAGAACTGTGTATGCTGAAGTACCTCCAAAAGTTGAGTACGAATTAACTGAGTTAGGCTTAACCATAAAACCTATAATTAAAGAACTGTACAACTGGGGAAAGACTTATTTGTAAAAATTAGCATAAGACATACTATATTTAAATCAAATTAGATTATAAGTTTTACAAGTTCTATACATTAAAAAGGCTACCTTATAACTTAATATATAATTATAAGGTAACCTTAATTTCAATATAGCACTTAAGCTTAGTTTAATTTTAGGATAAGTTTGAGAATATTGCTCAAATTAGGTGTTTAAGCAGGAACTGCTATATGAGCGAGCAGTTTAGTTCTTTCGCCTACATGGTAAATCTTTAGATAATGAAGCGGCCTTGTCATCGCCACATATAAAAGTTTTATATCTAAATCACTATCGGAATACATGTCTTCTGATGCATTGCAGATTATTACCATATCAAATTCAAGGCCTTTTACTAAATAGGTCGGTATTATCACTATTCCTCCATTAAAGTCACTTTCTCCCCCTGTAACCATTGACGTATCTATATTTATACTATCTAGCTTTTTCTTGAGCTTTTTGCACTCCTCTAAATTCTTGCAGATAAGAGCTAATGACTTATATCCTTTTTCCTTCCATAATTCTATATCACCTTTTATACTTAAGGACAGGTCATCAACACTACTTACCTTATCAATTTTTATTGGTTCGCCATGCCTTATAACAGGTTTAGCTAAAGGAAGCTGTTTACCCTTTAGGTTCTTAATTACTTCAGTAGCACCACTCATTATCTCAACAGTTGTTCTATAACTTTGCTCTAAAGTAAGCATCTCAGCTTCCCCACCAAATATGCTTTTATTCACATATTCCCAATCAGTTGTTCCTCTATAACTATAAATACCTTGGCATACATCTCCAAGTATAGTCATTGAACTAGAACCAATCACTTCTTTTAACACTAAAAACTGAAACACACTAAAGTCCTGCGCTTCATCTATAACTACATGCCTTAGATTTAACTTTTCTTCTAACCCATAAACTTTTAACTTTATATACATAAGCGGCGCCAAATCTTCTATTTCTATGCTCTTACTATCTACAGAAAGAATAGTTTGCTCTGATAGTTTTGCTATAAGACCTTCAGGCTTCCACTCTTTCAGCATCCTCATGAATTCTTTATAATATTCACTTACACTAAGCGGATTTATTTTTTCAAAGTAATCTCTAACTAAGCTACTCATTTTGGTTTTTGCTCTTTTTAAAACAAGATCTCTTTCATTTGCTATCTCAATTATCTTTGCTCTTCTTTCAGCACAGTCATTCATTTCTCTTCTTAACTTATTTATTCTCCAATCATAATCTCTTTCAATAGTTTCAAGTATATCTTTTTTATTTAACTTTAATTTGTTAGAAAGATGTTTTCTTATTTCAATTATCCTCTTTTCAAATGGTAGATGATTATAGCTGCTTACAAAAAGTGATTTAATATCCCTATAAGGATATATAATAGTATCATGAATCTTAAAATCTACTTTTGGAATGTATTTTGATTCAACAAACTTCAAAAACTTATCTAACATCAGTTTGTAATCAATAGATGATTTGAAGGCACTTATCTTATTAACTTTAATATCTCCTTCAATTATATCTTTCAGTTTTTCAGAAGGTTCTTTTATATCAAATTTTTCTCCGATAATCTCTAATGCAAAGTCTTCAAATGTATTTTGCCGTACACTGTGAACGCCAAGTTCGGGAAGTACATCTGAAATGTAGCTAAGAAAAAACCTATTTGGTGCTATTATCATAAAGCCATCTGAAGATACTGTATTTTCATAATTATATAAAAGGTATGCTATCCTATGAAGTGCTATTGTAGTTTTTCCTCCACCTGCGGCTCCTTGTACTAATAAAGGTTTCCACATGTTAGCTCTAATAACTCTATTTTGTTCTTCTTGTATTGTGGATACAATGTCCTTTAGTCTATTATCTTTTAAAGAATTTAAACTTGCTTGTAGGAATTCATCATTTGTAGTTATGTCTATATCGTATATCTCCTGAATCTTTGACTTTTCAATACTGTATTGCCGCTTTAAACTTATGTCACCTTTTATATTCCCATCCTCACAATCATAGTTGGCTTCACCTAGTCTCCCCTCATAGTAAAGAGTTGCCACTGGCGATCTCCAATCTATTATAATCATTTCGTTAGTCTCATCATCAAGCAGAGAAGTTTTTCCTATATAAAGTTGCTGAGACTTATCTTTACTTTGTTCTTTAAAATCTACTCTTGCAAAGTACGGTTTTTCTATGCTGCTTGCTAAACCTTTAGTTTTAAATTCTAAATTCTTCTGAAGCACATAATTTATAGATAATTCGTTGAACTGCTCTGCATTATCTGAGTTATAGTGAGATAAACCATATTCAACCTCTGTATCAACTTTGTTTTTATGTGCTAATACTTTTTCATTATAGTTTTTAAGATACTTTAGAGTTAATTCTAGTCTTTGTATTTCCTTTTCATAATCAGGATGCTCTGTCCCTGCCATTCAACTCACTCCTTAAATTTTATTTGTGCCACATTGTTTAAAGATGTACTAAACTGAGATAGATAATATTTTATAGTAAATAAATAAAAATATAAAACACTAATTACCATTATATTACACTCCCTAATACCATCTCTAATACTCAATTTACTTCAAACTATGTTTTTTCTAACTTTTTCTTCATTTCTCTTGACAACATCTAATTTTTTGTTTATAGTATAAGTATAAATTAGGAAAATATATTAACGTGGTGTATTTATACCTAAAATAATTTGTCAAATTTTGTCAACTGCTAGAGATTATATTTCTCTAGTTTTTTTATTTTATATGGCTTTTTAACGATATACTATAAATACACAACTTCAATCCTTAAGTTCCAAATAAATATTTTGATGATTCTGCGAATCTTTATTTGGATAAATTCCAATATGCAGTATTTTATCTATACTTTAATGTTAAATCTATTTTTAGAACTCGTTATTTTGGAATATACATAAAGTCCTCACTCAATTACATAGGAGAATACATAATGAAAAAATTTAAGAAAATATATATTGAAATTACTAATGTGTGCAATCTATCTTGTGAATTTTGTCCACAGACAAAAAGAAAATCAGAAACTATTACTGTGGATAAATTTAGCGAAGTTCTGGATAAAATCCAAGGGCATGGTGAACACATATATCTTCACGTAAAAGGTGAACCCTTACTTCATCCTCAGTTAGAACAATTGTTAGATGTTAGTTATTCAAAAGGATTTAAAGTTAATATAACTACCAATGGAACTTTGATTAATAAAGTAAGAGAAAAGATAATTGGCAAACCTGCATTAAGACAAATTAACTTTTCATTGCATAGTTTTGATGGGAATGAAACTACTAACGACAAATATTCTTATGTAAATAATATATTAGATTTCACGAAGGAAGCGTTAGAGAAGTCAAGCCTAACTGTATCCTTAAGACTGTGGAATCTCACTGAAGATAATACTATAAATCTAAAGAATAAAAGAAATAATTATATATTAGAAATGATAGAAGACTTTTTTTCATTAGACTACAAGATAGAGGAAAAAGTCATTCCTGCTAGAGGCATAAAAATTAGAGAAAGAGTTTATCTAAATCAAGGCTCTGAGTTTAAATGGCCAGATACAAAGCTTGAAGACGAAGATACTGTTGGTTTTTGCCATGGTCTTAGAAATCAGATAGCAATATTAGTTGATGGCACTGTAGTTCCTTGTTGCTTAGATGGTGAAGGTGTAATAAATCTCGGAAACATATATGCTGCAAATTCTCTAAACGATATAGTAGAAAGTAACCGTGCATTAAATATATTTAATGGTTTTTCTAATAGACAAGTAAAAGAAGAACTTTGTAGAAAGTGCGATTATAGAAGACGCTTTAGTAAATAGTTAAAGAGCATTCAGTTTTATTTAAGGATAAAACTAGATGCTCTTTATTTTTATCTCATTTGTTTTTCATACTAAATAACATTTTAAATTCTCTAATCAAAGAATATATGGATACCACTATGATTAATATTATGCCAAATAGTTTTGATACTCTGTATAGGAAAGTCGATATTATAATAGCCATTCCTATAAGAGCAGGAGGTATAGCAATTTCACTTATAAATTTATCTTTTTCCTCTATATCTTCTGAAGTCACATTATCATTTATCTTTGAAAAACTTTTGTTCCCCATTCCAACTAGATAACTTAGTAAAAGTAGTACAAATCCTACTGCGATTAGAATATATTCATATCCCTCCATCTACACTCCTCCAGCAACATTGATAAATAAAACTGTATTATTATAACTTAATTTAGGAACAATCTGTCATGGTCAAACCTACGGCTATATATATATCCTCCCTGAAACCTGAATCATATTTTATTATATGTTTATTACGGAACGAATATATATTGATCACAATTATATTAATTTATAAAATAAGTGAATGAAACTACCTTTCTTCGCAAGCTTTTTTATCACATCTGCCTTTCCGAATGAATATAAGGAAAACTTGAAAGTTTTACAATTTCTTATACAGCAAAAAAAACAGCTACTGAGTTCAATCAATGATCCCATTAGCTGCTTCTATATTATATATTATTCATTTTGTAATAAACTATGTTTTCTTCCATAAGTAAAGTAAACTATAAGCCCTATTACAAGCCAAACTGCAAAGCCGATCCAAGTTTTAGCTTGTAGTCTTGAAAGAAGATATAGACAGCATATGACAGTTATTATTGGTGTAAACGGAACACCTGGACATCTAAATATTCTGTTAAAGTTAGGCATTCTCTTTCTAAGAACTATTACACTTAAAGACACCACTATAAATCCTAATAGAGTTCCTATGCTTAAAAACTGAACTATTATATCAAGAGGAAGTAATCCAGCAATAACAGCAGCAACAGCACCTGTTATTATAGTCGATAAATAAGGTGTTTTGTGAACTGGATGAACCTTTGAGAATAATTTTGGTAAAAGTCCATCTCTAGACATAACCATGAAAACTCTTACTTGACCATAAAGCACTGCTAAAAGTGTAGAAATCATCCCTATTATTGCGCCAGTTCCAACTAATGCTGATCCCCAGTTAATTCCTACTCTAGCTAAAGCTCCTGGTACTGCATTTTCAGAAATTATTTCTTTAAAAGGAACCATTCCTGTAAGCACAGCTGCTACTGAGATATAAAGTATACTTACCACTACAAGACACATTATTAATCCTAAAGGTATATCTCGTCTTGGATTTTCTGCTTCTTCTGCTGCAGTTGAAATAGCATCAAACCCTATGTATGAGAAGAAAATAGTAGCTGTGCCCGCAAATATCCCCTTTAGTCCATAAGGATTAAAAGGTTTATAGTTAGCTACATTTATATGTGTAACTCCTAGTCCAACAAATAGTATTATTATACATATCTTAATTCCAACCATTATGTTGTTTACTTTTGCACTTTCTTGCATTCCATAACACAAAAGTATTGTTATTAAAATGATTATAAGTACAGCAGGTAAGTCTATTATTCCACCTTTGCTTGGTGAAGCAGCTAAAGCTTTAGGTATATTTATCCCTAAGTTAGCTAATATTCCTTGGAAGGTTCCTGACCATCCTGAAGCAACGGCACTACAAGCAACTAGATATTCAGCAGTTAAACACCACCCTATAATCATAGCTACTATTTCCCCAAAGGTAATATATGCATAAGAATATGTACTACCTGCTACTGGAAACATTGTTGCAAGCTCTGAATAGCTAAGTCCACATAAACATGCTACTACTGCAGCTATAATGAATGATATAATTACCGCAGGTCCCGCAAGATGTGCACCTTCTCCGGTAGCTACAAATATACCAACTCCTACAACAGCACCAATTCCTAATGCAGCTATATCTTTAGCCTTTAGGTTCTTTTTAAGACCAGTCTTTACTACGCCTTCAAGCATCTGCTCTGCTGTCTTTCTCTTGAAAATATTCATTAAAATCCTCCTTAATAGGCCCCAAAACAAATAATTTATTAATAAATAATAACATTTACTGAAAATATGTCATCTCGTTAATATATTATATAGTAAATTATAAACTTTTCAAATTATATTCCTTTTATTTAACAAGGTTTTTATTATATATCATCATTTTTCGCTAATTTCCCCTAAATTTCTTATATAAATTAGAAAATAGTTAATTTTATATGTTTTTTAGTATAAATAACCAATATTTATCTGTTTCAATTTAACAGTTTATTATTTAAATAGCATTTTAATTTGTTATTTTTAATAAAATGTTAAATTAATCACATATAAGTAATTGTCAATTTACTAATCTATAAAATAATAATAAAATCCGCTTTAGCGGATTTTTTTGAAACTTATTGATTAAAATTTCTTAGCCATTATTATTGCTTCTGCGAAAGGTTCATCTATATTTTTTATTTCTTTTAGATGTCCTTGAAATATCTCCACTGGGTTTTTAGTTGGTTTTGACTCATCAATATTGTGGTTACTATGATTTATATTTTTATCCTTCATAATAAAATTCTCCTTTTCTAAAGAATATTTCTTTATATCAACTTCTTTTATTTGAACCTACTAAGCAATCTATACATGGGATACCTTATTTTTACCAGTTTTTTTAGATTGATATAGAGCTTCATCTGCTAATTCGTATAGTCTTTTTATATCCTTTGTACTCTCTGGAAAACTAGCGAGCCCTATAGATACAGTCACATATATTTGATGCTCATTTGATAGAATAAAACTATGATTCTCTATATTGGTTCTTATCTTTTCAGCTATTTTTATTGCATTATCCTTACCACAATCAAGAAGTATAGCCGTAAATTCTTCTCCTCCATTCCTCGATATAACGTCAAAGGACCTACTGCTATCCTTTAGTATGATAGCCACCTCTTTTAAAACTATATCTCCGTTATTATGTCCATATGTATCATTAACGCTTTTAAAATTATCTATATCTATTACTAGTAAAGAAAGCCTCTCATCTTTATCTACGGCATTTACTGCAAGTAGTTTTAATGTTTTATTAAACTGTCTTACATTGTTAACTCCTGTTAGGAAATCTTGAGATGACTCCTTTACTAATCTTATATATAACTTGTTTAATGTAAAGCAATATTCTAAATAGCTAAAGGTTATTACTGACACAACAATAGATGCTATTATATAAACACTTAAGATAAACTTAAAATCTTCCCTATAAGAATACTTTATTATTAGTACTATGCTTGAGGCTATGGTATTGAATAAAGTACAGTAAACCCACTTTTGCCAAGTTCTAAGTCTATTACTCGCTATAAACCAACAGCCGATGCCAATAATTATAGTTAATATTACACCGTATATTGCTATAGTATTAATCCCAAAATACACTATTCTAAAAACAGCAGTCATAATACTACATAAATATATTGATACACCTCCACCATATATAGCAGAAATCATTACAGCTATATTTCTAAAGTCTATGACTGAACCATCATATATGATGAAACCAAAATACATTAATGCAATAGACAGAAGACCTGTAACAAACCCAAAAGTTAGTTGATGAGTATAAGGATTGGACTTTAAATGATCATGCCCCTTTCGTAATTGTGTGCCTAAGCTTATGGCACTTATCAGTATTGAAAGGTTTATAATTAATTCTCTGATCACATAAAAACCTCCTCTCACTCTTAAGTAACCGATCGTAGCATTTATAAAAGTTTTATTTTATTATTTGAAAACAGACGCTTATTTATGTATCAGTGAATTTTAAAGCATAAAATATAGATGAACCATTTCATAATTGAACTTATATTTTCAAATTCTCCTCTAAGAACCCATAGAAGTTTTAAAAATAAATTTCGGATTGAAGTGATTCATCTTAAATTACTACATACGAAAAAACTGTCCAAAGGCAATGCTATTACCTTTAGACAGTCTTTTTAATATCCTATTTCTATTATTTGACCAGGATTACATATAAGCTTCTTGCCACTTATAATAAATTCATTGGATTTTTGGTTTATGTTATCTGCTTTTATTGTTATTTGATTTTTGGTAATACTTACAGAATACTTTTGTCCATAATGTACTACTCTAAACTTTAGCGAAGTCCAACTTTCTGGTAGTTTAGGACTCATAGTTATCTGCCCTTCACTGGCTTTAACTCCTCCAAATCCTAAAACTGCAGTCATCCAAGCTCCACCATTAGATGCAGGATGAGTTCCTCCAATATAAAGAGTTCCAACATATTGTTTTGAATCTCCTGTCAAATCAATTGTAGCTGTCTTTAAGAAATATTTATATGCCCAATCAACTTTATCAAGATCAGCCGCAAGTAGTGCATAAACGCAAGCACTTAAGCTAGATCCATGCTCAGTCTGAGGCTCATAATATTCCCAGTTGCTCCTCTTAACCTCCTCTGAGTATCTATCCTTAAACAAATTTAGAACCAATACAACATCTGCTTGCTTAAGTATTTTAGTAGTTGTAGCTAATCCATTTCCACCACCTAAATACTCATTTGGGTCTATAATTCTCTCTTTTAATTTTTCAAGGCTTATATTTTCTAATCGCTCATATCCATCAAATTGTTCTATTATATTTGTTTCTTTATCAGGGCTAGGAATATATAGTTTCTCAAGCATGTCCTTAAAATTATCTACTTCTCTTTCAAATTTAATTGCTAAATTTAAACTTATATATTCTTCTTCATATTTGTTCTTTAACAGCTTAATAGCTGATAAGGCTGCTTCCAAGGTATACTTAACCATTATACTTGTATAAGCGTTATTATTTACTCTCTCATGATACTCATCTGGACCAGTTACATCTAATACTTCGTATCTATTTTTATCCATATTAAAATAAGCGTAAGAATAGAAGAACCTAGCACATTCAATTATTGTTTCTGCCCCGCCTTCAACAAGAATGCTTTCATCTCCTGTAGCAAGATAATACTGCCATATAGCATACGCAACATCTGCACTTATATGAACTTGTTTATCTCTAAAGTAAGTTCTCATGGGTCTTCCAGTAAATACATCTGTAACATTAAAATAAGTACAAGCATCATCACCAGTATCCTGGCTTTCCCAAGCATAAAACGCCCCTCTATATCCGTAATCAGCAGCTTTTCTTCTAGCTCCATCTAAGGTATTGCATCTATATTTTATTAAGTTCTTAGCTATTTCAGGTTTCGTATTTAAGAAAAATGGCAACATGAATATTTCTGTATCCCAGAATATCGCACCTTTATAAACTTGACCTGACAGTCCTCTTGCTGGTATTGAGGTCTTATCTGTATGAGTTGGTGCAATAATCATTAGATGATATATGCTATATCTAAGTGCTAATTGAGAATAATCATCTCCTTCGATCTCTACATCAATATCATTCCATCTCTGGTCCCATAATTCTTTATTCATTTCAAATAATTTATCATAGCCAAGATTAACTGCTGATATATTTGACTTAATTGCCGCACTTACACAATCTTCAACTTCATCTCTATCTTTAAATACGGATACATACTTTATAAATGTATATTCTTTATCGACTTCAATATTTGATGATATTTCTCTAAATGAATTATAGCTATTGCTATTATACACTTCATTGCCAAAACTAACTTCAATTCTTTCTGCTACTGCCAAAGAATTTTTATTTTCATTAGTGATTGCATGAAATATACAATTATCCTCACGTTGATATGTTTCTAAATTTATAAGATGAGGACCATTTATATCCCAAACCTGTCCATCAATTCCTGTTTCAATCACTACATCACATGATTCTGATGCCTTAAATGAGTACTTCATACATATAAGATGTAGGTTATATAAGCTTACAAATCTTTCTGCCCTTACTTCAACCTTTATCCCACTACTATTGATAAACTTAGTATATCTTCTATGGGTTGAATTTCTTATATTAAGCTCTTGTTCATGATGATCTATATCACTACTAAGAACACTAAGTAATTCTCCATTACAATATAGTCTTGTAAATAATCCATTTGGAGCATTGACAGGTTCTCTCCATTTATCACCTACCTTATCATATAAATCAGATAAATTACAGGCGACTAACTGCTCCTTTGAGAATTCCTCCATAGTGCCACGATAACCCATATAACCATTTCCAATGAGAAACTTATTACCATTAAGTTCAATCTTACCTTTATCAAATCCGCTTTCTTTTATCAACCACTCCACAATATCACCTTCCTATAAATATCCTCATAAGATTTACTTTAACCTCTTGCAGCACCAGGAATCCCTAACTCTATTCCTTTCTTATCAATTTTATAATCTATTCCATATACATTAATAGTAACTTCGGTTCCCTCAATCACGCTTGCTCTTACGTCTGTTTTATCTACTAAAATTTCTACAACAGTTCCTTTATACAACATCCTAAAAGAATAACTATTCCATACTTTTGGTATAGATGGATTGAGTTCTATCTTGTCACCATCAGACTTCAAACCTCCAAACCCATATACAATATTCACCCATGCTGCTGCAATTGAAGTAGTGTGCAAGCCTTCATTGGTATTTCTATTATAATTATCTAAATCCATTCTTGTTGCAAAGTTAAAAAAACTGAAAGCTTCTTCATGCTTATCAAGTTCTGATGCAAATATTGAGTGTATTGATGGTGAAAGAGAGGATTCATGTATGCATCTTGGCTCGTAGTACTCATAATTCACCTTTTTACTTTCCTCTGAAAATTCACTTCTAAAAAGGAACATGAACATAAGCACATCTGGCTGCTTAATCATATCATTCCTATAAATTCTGTCATAAGACCAATTGTTATATAGAGGAAATTCCTCTACAGGAATACTGTTAATATCCACATGCGGAAGATTAAAATAACCTTCATGCTGTTCATATATTCCTGTTTCTTTATCCAAAGTTATCTTCATTTTACTAGCCATATTTGACCAAGCCTGTAATTCATCATCTAATAAATCAACCTTTTGTACTAAGTTAGATAAACCAGCAGGACAATTATTCTTCATATCCTTTATTACATCAAGGGTATACTCAAAGGTTTTCTTTGCCATATAGTTGGTATAGCAGTTATTGTTCACCATCATTTGGAACTCATCTGGCCCCATTACCCCAAAATATCCATACTCTCCCGTCTGTCCACTCCAATCGCCTCTAGTTGCTAAGTATCTGCATATCTGCACTAACATCTCACAGCCTTTATCATATAGAAACTCCTTATCGTCTGTAAGCTTAACATAATGAAAAACTCCATAAGCTACGGCAGTACTTGGCTGCATTTGAAGACTCGCATGTTGCCATAAAGAGCAAGCTTCTTTTCCATTTAGCGTTGCTATAGGATAGCAAGCTCCCTCACAGTCTAACTGTTTAGCTCTTTCAATTGCCATAGGCAAAGTATTATATCTATACTCTAGTAAGTTTTTAGCTGCTCTAGGATTGTTAAAGATATAAAATGGCAGACAGTATGTCTCTGTATCCCAAAAAGTATGTCCGTTATATGCCTCTCCAGTTAACCCCTTTGCTCCAATATTAAGTGAAGGATCTTCACCATGATAAGTTTGATGCATTTGGAAAATACAATATCTTATCCCCTGCTGATTATCCATATCTCCATCTATTGTTATGTCAAATTTATCCCAAACCTTTGTCCAATAATCTATGTGCTTTTCCTTTTCTTTGTCGTAGCATATGTTATCAAAGTTATTTACTAATTTAGATGCCGTTTTAATTACTTCAGCTGCTTCAATCTCTTTTGTTTTTTCTACATAATTAAACACTACTTTATCTATTTTTGTTTCAATCCCTTGACTTCCATTTATGATGAGTTCATATCCTATAAAATCTTCATTTTTTATAACATTACTTTTATAAATACTATCTGATGATATATTAGAGGCTGAAAATACCTTTTGCTCAGTAAAAGAAGTTTTACCAAGTATATATATATAATCCTCTAGTGTTTCTCTCTCAATAGTTGTCCAATATTTTTTTGCTGAAGATTTTTGTAGCACATCAAAATCAAGCCCCATGACAACCTTTACTTCACCATAAAAGTTTAGCGGTGTTATAGCTATTCTTTGGCATCCATATCTCGGACTACCCATACTGACAAATCTCTCAAAATCAAGCTTTACATGCTTTCCACTAACTGTCTTCCATATAAATCTACGATTTAAGATTCCAGTTCTTAAATCAAGAGTTCTCCTATATTCATCAAATTCGCTTGATGATAAATCTAATACTTCATCATCAACATAAATTCTTGTATATAACCAATTTACAGAATTAATCATAAAATGAGTATCTCTTACTATGCCTTTATAATGTAGAGCTGCTGCTTCCTTGGTTTCTTCATATACTCCATTAAAATAAGAACCTATGAATTCACCCTGTTTATAACCTTCCTCAAAATATCCTCTTACCCCCATGTACTCATTTCCTAAAGAAAAAATTGACTCTGATACATTACATCTCTCTGAATCAAATCCTTCTTCAATTATCCTCCATGGATCTAACTTCAAGTATTTATCTGCATATTTTTGCATATTTCCTACTCCTCCTATATTTAATCCTATAATTATGAAAATCTAATTTTACTTATTATTTATTCAGGTGCACAACTTAGTAATAAAATTAATATATTTTCAGCAATATGACAAAATCATATTAATTCTTTGCGTAAGCTCATTAAAGCATTGGATGCGTGACCGCTTAATTTAAACACGGTGTTTTGTTAGTATCTAATTATGATTAAATTATAGGTTTTATAAATATTTGAGTATAGGTTGTAATTCTGCTAAATAGTTTCTAATAATGCTGAGTTTAATCATAAATAGTGAATTCTTATTAATCATTTGTTAGAATATATTTGAGATAGTGTTTTAAGATGTACCACTTCAGTCCGAAATCTATTTTAAAACTCTCACGAGTTCTGATGAGAGAATTTAAAAATAATAAACTTTATTAAGAAGTGGTCCAGCATAAATGTATACGTTTTAAAGATGTAGTAAGTAAGGGGTGGGGTTACTATGTATTCAATGTTGATTTTAGATGATGAGTATATTGTCAGATATGGAATTAGAGAAACAATTGATTGGAACGAATACTCCATTGACATAGTTGCAGATGCTGATAACGGAAAAACCGGTTTAGAATTAGCGCTTAAGTTTAATCCTGATATCATAATAACTGACATTAGAATGCCAGAGTGGGATGGTCTAGAATTTTTAAAGGCTATAAAAACTTCTAATATAGACTGTATAGTCATTATTTTAAGTGGATATGAAGAGTTTGAATATGTTCGTACAGCCCTTCATAGCGGAGCCTTTGCATATTTATTAAAACCTATCGATAATAACGAACTTATAAAAACGGTTTTGGATGGAATTAAAGAGTTGGACAAGAGACGCAATAAGCAAAAACAATATTCCTTGTTAGAAAGTGAACTTCCGAATGTAAAACAACTGTTTTTAAATAACCTCATTACAGGCAAACTCTCTGATTTAGATGCAATAAAAGAAAAACTTAAACTATATGGTATTGATATATCGCCAATAAACGATTATGTATTATTCTTAACAGTAAATTCAAGTGATGATATTCTTAAATCTTCAAATAAGGATACGATTAGTTTAATTAGAAATACTTTGACTAGCTTAATCTCCAAGTATTTAAATGATGGTAATATGAGCTATGTCTACACGGAAGCTTCTGACTTAAAATGGACCATAATTTTAAGTCATCCACATATTGAGAACGCAGTTAAGGCGATAAAGAATGCTGCTAAAAAGATTATTTACGAATTTGAACAGATTACAACACTTACATGTTGTGTAGGAATAAGTAATGTATGCAAAGACCTCTCAATTATTCATAGTGCTTGCGAAGAAGCTGAAAAGGCAGTAAACAATAATATGTTCACCGATATAAACCGTATATTAAGCATTGATGGAATAGAAAATACTATGTCTTCAAGGAAGATTAATGAAGCTATAAAATATATAACAGCAAACTATAACAAAGATATTTCAGTTGAAGATGTGGCAAATGCATTATATATAAGCCCTTCTTATCTAATGCATCTATTAAAAGATAATATAGGTAAAACCTTTAATGAATGTCTAAAGGAAGCTCGAATAAATGCAGCTAAAGAGTTGTTGGTTAATCCAAGATATAAGGTTTATGAAGTATGTTATAAAGTTGGATATAACGATATAAAATACTTTAGTCAAGTATTTAAACGTTCTACCGGAATGACTCCTAGTGAGTATTCAAAAAAGGCTCATGTCTTCTAATATACTGCAAATATGTAAAAGCATAGACCTTCTTCAGTTATGGGTTGAATAACTAAGGAAGGTCTTTAAGCATTGATTGTATTTACAATATTATAAACTATTCCTTTATACTACCTTCCATTGCTCCTGCAGTGATTTGCTTTTGGAAAAGTATAAATAAAATTATAGGTGGTATGATTGCTAAAGTAATACACATCATAAGCTGATCTGGTGTCATTTTTCCGCCTTGGCGGGCTACAAACAGCTTAACCATAACAGTGAAACTACTATCCTTCTTTAAAACCAAATAAGGAAGAAGGAAATCAGACCATGCTGCGTTAACTGCATACATACCGATAACCATATTTATAGCTTTACTTAAGGGAGCCACTATTTTGAAAAATATCTGAAAATCTGAACATCCATCCAACCTCGCAGCTTCAATAAGAGATGTTGGAATTGACTTAAAAAATGTAATATAAAGTATAACGTAAAATGCATTTGCTCCTGCCACAAACCATAATGGCGTGATTTGGTTGTTTAAATGCAATGCTACTATGTTCTTAAAAACTGGAACTAAACTAGTAGTCGCTGGTATCATTAAACTTATCATAACTAAAGCATGAATAACTTTGCTTCCTCTTGGTTTAATTATGGCTATTACATAAGCAAGTAACCCATTAAATACAATTGCACAGACTACACTACCTACAACAGCTATTAAAGAATTCTTGTAATACTTTATAAAATCAAGTTTATTCCAAGTCTCAGCCAATCTTTCTGGATGGAATTGATCTGGCCAAAAAGTTGGTGGTTGTCTAAAAAACTCTTCTTGTGATTTAAAGCTTGATAGCATTACCCATAATGGCGGTACAATGGAAGCTATAACTATAACAAAGCATATTATAATCATAATCAGGTATGCCAGTTTTACTGGTTTTCGTTTTAGATCAAAGGTAGTTATAGCGCCATAGCCTTTATTACTTATTTTCGATTTAAACATTTGGCCTCTCCTTTCTATTCCTCACTGTTTCTGTTAAGAAGATTGTATACACAAGTTAATGCAATAAGTATTATAGCGATAATAACACTTAACGCTGTTGCTTGAGCTATCTTCATATCTTGGAATGCATATTTGTAATTTAACTGCATTAGAGAAATAGAAGCATTATTAGGTCCTCCACCCGTCATTACCATTGGTTCATATAATACTTGAAAAACAGCTATAATTTGAAGTATAAATAGAGTTTTACAAGTACTAAATAGTCCTGGAATAGTTATATAAAAAATCCTTTGCCATATTCCTGCACCATCCATAGCTGCAGCTTCATAATGTTCTTGATTTAGTCCTTGTAATCTTGCAAGGTAAACTAAAGCAGTTGATCCTGCACCCTTCCAAGTCATTGTGATTACTATTAAAAGAATAGTCCACTTTGGATCTTCTAGCCACTTATGTGGCTCTACTCCAAACTTACTTAAAAAAACATTTAATATACCATTGCCTCCTGGGGTCATGATTAAGGACCACATCATAACAGTAGCTACCCCTGGAACAACGTTAGGAAAATACATTCCAACTCTAAACAACGATTTAAAATATACAACTTCATTTAATAAAATTGCCATTACTATAGGAACTAAAAAACCAACTACTAAAGACCAAAAAATATAAACAAAAGTATTGCTTAGTGCCTTCATAAACACTGGATCTTGAAATACATTTATGTAGTTTTTAAATCCTACAAAAGCTACAGGATTAAAACCTTGTGTACTATAAAATGATAGTTTGAGACTTTGAAGAATAGGTACCCATACGAAAAAAGCAAATAACACCAATGACGGAATCATTATCATCCATCCTGATATATCTTTTCGCCATACATTTTTGCTTATTTTTCTACTTTTGATTGGTGTTTGTGTAGCAAGTTTCATGGCATCATCGACTCCTTTCCTTACTTTTTATATGGATGTACCACTTCGCAATAAAATTTATTATTTTTAAATCCTCTCACCAGAACCCGTGAGAGTTTTAAAAATAGTTTTCGGTTCGAAGTGGTGCATCTTTAATAGAAAAGGCTGCATATCACTTTCTTGATAGATAAAGATGAACAATCTTTCTGAATAATTACTTCAAAACTCTGGGGGGTTAAGCCAAGATGATTTGAATAAAGATTTTAAATAATATAATTGTTCATCTTAATATCTTACTAGTGCTTTATACAGCCTTATTTAGTACATGGAATAAATTATTTCTTATTTATATTTGTATCTAGCTTTTGTTGGAAGTTGCTATTAGCCTTATCCATAAGAGCTTGAACATTTGCATCTTTATTAGTTAATACTGCCTGAATAACTGGATATAATTCAGCATACATATCTTGAGTAAGATTTGGCTCTTCTGTATGAAGAGTTTTTGGTACATTACTGAAATAATCCTTAAATAAGTTGTAGTTTATATTTTCATTAGCTTTTCTTATTTCTTCAACCTTGTCTAAGTAATCTTTATTTGTCCAAACTTGGAATGATGGAATAACTGGAATATTATTTTTCTTACGATAATCTGCATCATCCTTAAGTCCCTTTTCTGTGTCAGCATTAAGAACTGGTGCTTTACCCATTATTTCTATAAATTTAAGAGCTCCATCAATTTCATCCTTTGAAGCTGTTGAAGAGAACATATAAGGAGTACCACCCATTAATGAGTATTGTCCACCAGGACCTGCTGGGAATGGAACTAAAGCTAAATCATCTTTACTTAAGCCATAATCTTTAGTTGGAACATTTACACCATCTTGTGCTGCAAAGTACATTGCTGCATTACTAGTACCTATTGCTTGCATACCTGATGTCCAATCTTGAAGAATTTCATCAGTTACTGCATTATACTTCCATTTTAAATCCTTTACATATTGCATTGCTGCTACTGCTTCTTTAGAGTTTAAGTTAGATTTCCACTTTCCATTCTCTTCTACTTGAAGCTTTGCTCCAAATGCCCATGCTATATTGGAGAAATGCCATCCACCAGAATTGTCTTTTGATAATAATACAATTCCTGCTTTTCCTGTCTTTTGTTTAATAGTTGCAGCTGTTTGAGCTAATTCATCCATAGTCTTTGGATACTTAGGTATATCTCCATCCATTAATCCTGCTTGTTTGAATAACTTTATGTTAACGTACAAACCTAATGCATATCCATCACGTGGAATTCCGTATGTCTTTCCATCTTTAGATAATAGATCTTTTATCTTAGGATCCATTGAATCTAACCATTTATTTTCTTTTAATTCATCAGTGATATCTGCTACATACTTGTTTGCTATCAACTTTTGTGGTTCTGTATACCAAGTTTCAAATACCGTTGGTAGTTGTCCACTTTCTGCTAAAGGAACAAAGCTTTCTACACTATATTTATAGTGTGCAGGTTCAATAGTTATCCAATTATATTTTTTCTCACACTCTGCTTTGTACTTGTTGAATAATGCAACTTGCTCAGCATCAGTATCCTCTGGCCACATACCAATCTTTACTGTAACCTTCTTGTGTCCATCAGCTGTAGCTGGCTTGTCTTCCTGTTTATTACATGCTGTCAAAGATGTAACTGCTAAAATCGCAGATATAAGTATTAGTGATAAACGTTTTCTCATAACATTCCCTCCTTAAATAATTTGCATCCCTCTTACAATTAAAAGTATACAAGAATCCCAAAAATGAAAACAGGCTATAATCATGCTAAATAGTTTGTTAATCTGCACATATTTTATATACACCGTTGAAAAGGTTATCACATAAATATATAATTTAAATTAAGCTAGTTTCGTGGGGTGATTTGATGTCTGCAAAAACACGTATAATATTTCAATCAGTAGCAATCGTTATATTATCAATTATTTTAATAATGTTTATCGGATATAAAAAAATGCAAAACGTACTTCTTCAAAATCGTATTCAGTCTTATGTAGAAACTATGAAGATCCAATCGCAAAATATAGATTACTTTAGAAAACTCATCGAGAACATTACCGATTATTCAATTAATTCTCCTCAAGTCATTGATTCACTTAAGGATACTTCATATAATTCTACTGTAACTAATAGCTTGTCTGACTTGAGATCTATAAATCTTGATATAATTGGATCTACCATCTATTCTTCTAATGGGCTTAGATATGAAAGCAATAGCAATTATAATTTTCCATCCTTTGATTCATTTTCTAAGACAAAAGAATATACTAACTTTATTAAGACCTCTAAAAGCTCAATGTGGATGCTGTGTTCAGACGATATTCCTAAATATAGATATACTAACTCAAAAAGCACTAACGTAGTATCCTATATATCAAAGATATATGATGTTTCTTCTTCCTTAGGAATAGTTATCGTCAATATAACTACAGGTTCATTTATGGATTACTTTTCATATGATGTATTTGATTCTAAGTTCTCTCTTTCAGTATACACTCCTGGAACTGATCCAATATATGAATACGGTGACCAAGCCCTAATACCACCAAAGGAGCCAGACCTTATGAATATTCTTTCTTCTGGAAAGAATTATACTCTTAGTAAAGATAAAACCAAATTAATAATCGTAGAAAACTTACTAGATAAAGACACTTATGTCATAAAAACTATCTCCTTAGATAACTTCTATAAAGAGACTGGCAAGCTAAAAGCTTCTTTTGTACTGATAGCTATTGTATTACTTATGACACTTATCTTACTTTATAGCAGGTTTGTGAATAATATATTAAACCCAATAATATCTCTTCATGATAAAATGATTCAATATCATGATTAGCATCTTATGAAAAAATCACTGAAGCGACTTTCTTCAGTGTTTTTTTGCGCATCTGCCTTTCCGAATGAATATGAGGAAAACTTGGCAGGCGACATATTCTTCTTTTTTATTCTTTAAATTATATGATATTTTAAGTCGTTGCTCATATTTATCCACAGATATACTTGAGTTATAAATTCCTAAAGAATAAAAAAATATACTTTCTCTATAAATAAAAAAAATTCGCTAAGAGTCTTCTTAGCGAATTTTTTGCTACTGCTTTTCTCTTCTTGCTAATTTTATTATGACAGTAGTCCCTTTATTAGGTTGGCTTAATATGCTAATACCATACTTACTCCCATACTCTAATTTTATTCTCTCATCTACATTCTTCAACCCATACCCCCCAGATTTACTCTTATCCAAGTTATCGAATTCATCTAGCATTTTAGGGTCAAATCCCTTACCGTTATCTATAACTTCAAAAATCAACATATCATCATATTTCATCCCATTAATTTCTATCTTACCATTTTCCTTCTTGCCCCTAACTCCATGTTTTAATGCATTCTCAACTATAGGTTGAATAGTGAGCTTAAGAATATATTCATCAAGGATATCATCAGGGATATTATATAAAATCTGCAGTTCATTAGGAAATCTCATCTGCTCTATAACAACAAAGCTCTGTATTAAACTTATTTCCTCGCTTATTGTTATATACTTTTCTCCCTTATGCAAACTCATTCTGAAAAACCTCGAAAGAGCCATAGTGATTTTTTCAATATCAGGCTCCTTTTTTATTTTTGCCATCCAAACAATTGTGTCTAAAGTGTTATATAAAAAATGAGGATTTATCTGAGCTTGCATCGCAGCTAATTCTAATTCTCTCTGTTTTTCCTTTTCCTCATTATTTTTAATAATAAGCTCATCTATTCTTTCTACCATATCCACATATGCTTTTTCCAATTCAAAAAACTCATCATGTATCTTAGTTTCTTTAGCTATGCCAATACTTTGTTTTCCTCCTTTAAATCCCTTCATGGCAGCTTGCAATCTTCTTAAAGGTTTTAAGATATATGCAACGGTTAAAAATGAAAGTGCTATAGCAATCACTGCACTTACTGTTGATATAATCCATACGTTATAACTTATTTGCTTAGTTATAATATCAATGTTTTCTTCTTTTATATACGTAAGTATATACCAGTTAAATCCTATATCTTTAAGTTGTTTATCAAAGGAAGTATTGGCAACTACCATTTTCTCTCCCTTGAAGTCTATATGATTCAAATTTTTACCCATGATAGAACTAAACTTATAATCATATATAGTTTCACCTATACTGTCACTATCCATTGAAGACATTATTTTACCTTCACTGTTTACAATCATAGAAAAGCTATTATTAACAAGTAAATGATTATATATTTTAATAAGATTATTAGATTTAACATAGGTTACTAAGTATCCATTTATTCTTCCAGTATCTAAATTTCTAAACTTGCGACCAATCATTATATACGCTTGTCCGTTTTTATCTTTAACCACTCCGTCGCTATATGTTATCTTACCCGAATCATCAATCTTATCTAGAAAATTCTTATCAGGTAATGACAGATTTTCATCATCTGCCATCCTGTAGCTCTTTCCTTCCTTTGTTATTATGACCACATCTGCAATATTATCATATTCTTTCATCTGAGATAGCAACTGCTCTTTTATACGTCTTTGCTTTTCCTCATAAGTTATTGAATCATCATTTATTATTTGATTATAGACTTGTCTAGATAAAAGCCTCACTGAAGCCATATTCACATCATTTATTACTAGATCCATACTTTGACAAAGCTCACTTTGAGCAGAATATAAATAAGCAGTTAAATCACTATATATTATCCTATTAGAGTAAAAATTCATTACTGCAGAAATTATTATAGTTACAACCATTAAGGTTATGGCTGTAATCCTAAAAAAACTATTATATAAGCTCCCCTTTTTTAGAATAAGTTTCTTTTTTAACATTTTGACTCCTTACTAGAGCGTTTATCTATACATTTTAACCAGCTCCAAAAAACGTTTACACAAGATATAATAAAATTTCATCTAATATATCTAACTATACATGTACCTCTCAATATCGAATTGAAATGCAATGGATGAACCACTTCATAATTAAACTTTTATTTTCAAATTCTCCTCTCAGAACCCAGATGAGTTTTAAAAATAGATTTCGGATTAAAGTGTTTCATCTTTATCTATATTATATTGTTAATGTAATATGCTGTAAATACATAAAAAAGTTGATGAAGCAACCCTTCTTCAGCGACTTTTTTTGGCATCTGCCTTTTCTCAACGTATGTGAAGAAATTCTGGCAGGGGCCATATTCTTCTTTTTTATTCTTTAAATTATATGATATTTTGAGTCGTTATTCATATAGATGAACCACTTCGTAATAGAATTTATATTTTTAAATTCTCTCACCAGAACCCGTGAGAGTTTTAAAAATAGATTTCGGATCGAACTTGTTCATCTTTATTTATCTCCACATATACTTGAGTTATAAATTCCTAAAGAATAAAAAAAACACCTGCGTAGGTGTTTTTTATCCCTTCATCATTTGAAAACTTTAATTCTTTCATCTATTGGCATAAAACTCTTTTCTCCGGGAATATGTAGTGGTTTTCCAAAAGGCATCTGTGCTATTAGTTTCCATTCATCGGGTATACTCCAAGTTTTTTTTACTTCATCATCAATCAAAGGATTATAATGTTGAAGTGAAGCTCCTAGGCCTTCTATTTCTAGTGCAGTCCAAATTATATACTGAAGGATCCCCGAAGACTGCTCTGACCAGATAGGAAAATTATCTTTATATAATGCAAACTGTTCTTGTAATCCCTTCACAACAGCTTGATCTTCAAAATATAATATAGTTCCGTGACCCTTACTGAAAGAATCTATCTTTTCCTCTGTTTGTGCAAAATTTCCTTCAGGAACTATCTTTCTTAAAGCTTCCTTGGTAATCTCCCATAACTTTGTATGATGTTTATCCAATAACAATACTGCTCTACAACTTTGTGAATTAAAAGAAGTAGGAGCGCATTTAACCGCTTCCTCCACCATATGTGCAATTCTTTCATCTGGTATTGTAGAATCATCACTAATTGCATAGATTGACCTTCTGCTTTTAATAGCAGTGTAAAAATCAATTATCATCTTTCTGCCTCCTATTTTTAATTGCTACTTAAAGATTATTTTAATAACTTATTAGTACGTTATATTTTTAACCTTCATAGGAGGCTTTATGTATTTTATAATAAACCTTGTATCTTATTCCATATATCTATATTGTTCTTTTTTAAATTGATTATTTTAAAGTCCTTATTAACAAATGCATGAACTGTTTTTCCTTTAGCTAATGTAATATTATCTGCATCTCTTATTACTTCATATGAGAATACAACTTTTGCACCATTAAGTTCTTCAACCCAAGTTTTAATTGTAACCTCATCTTCATACTTAGCTCCAACCATATATCTGCAGTTACTTTCTACTAAAGGCATCATTATGCCGTTATTCTCCATATCACTATAGCTAATTCCTGATTCTTTTATAAACTCTGTTCTTCCAACCTCAAACCACGCATAATAGTTTGAGTGGTGAACTATTCCCATCTGATCAGTTTCTACATATCTTACCTTAATTTTTGTTTCACTTATATTCATATATATCTCCCCATACACAGATAACTTCATAATCAAATTTATATTCTTAAAGGCTCTTGTCAAAATCTATCAGAGTTTTAAAAATAGTCTTACCTATAAAGTTATCCATCTTTATTAAACTATATAAAAGATTGAATTTATAACCATGCCTTCAATCTCTCATAATTCTTTTTTGCATCTTCATAACCTAAGTCATAAAGTCTATACAATTTTTCCGGTCTTTTTTCTAATCTATCAACTTGCAGATCCTCACTTGGCCTTAATATGAATACATTTCCTTCCTTCTCCATATCACCAGCTAAATCTAAAGTCTTATTATAAACATCGTGTCTACTTACCATAGCCTTTGATAAACCCTTGTATTTAGAATACACTCTATCTACAACCCATTTCCTCTTGAAAGCTTCTTTTCTGTATCCATCAGGCCTAGTCAATATTACCACATGCTTTTTATTGCCATCATTGATAGATTTCTTTAATGGTATTGGATCAGATATGCCTCCATCCAATAGATTATAATCATTGTATTTAACCACTGGTGCAACAAATGGCAGGCTACTAGATGCACGTATAATTTTTAGAATCTCATCATTGTCTTTAAAACACTGATTTTTTTCCACATAAAATGGTTCTCCAGTTACGCAATCAGTTGCTCCGATTACAAATTTTTGTTCTGAACTGAAAAAAGTATCGTAATCGAAAGGATCTAATTCATTTGGTATTCTATTATACACGAAATCTATTCCAAATAAACTTCTCTCCTTTATCATATTTCTATAACTTAAATATCTATGATCTCTCACGTACCCTATATTAATTCTTTTGTTTCTCTCAAATTGTTTAGAAATATATGATGCTGCATTACATGCGCCTGCTGAAACCCCTATTATATATGGGAAGTGTAAAGACTTTTCCAGGAAGAAATCTAGTATACCGGCTGTATATACTCCCCTTAAGCCGCCTCCTTCAAGTACTAATCCTATATCTTTCATCATATCACCTTCTACTTTTTATTTACTTTATTATACTAAATTGTTTCAATTTATAATAGTAGAAATATTGAAGTAACAATTTATACAATATAATCATATACTAGTGAATGTGGAGTCCATATACATAAATAATATTAAGAAAGGATATACAATGCTCACTGATAGAGAATATATTATTCACTCTTTAGAATTTAACCTTTTCTTTTTGAGGATCGCAAGAGAACATACCATCTTCTTATCAGCTTCACTTCCCCTAAAAAATTTAAACACCATAAAACAAGCAAATGTCTTCAAAAGAGCATATGAAGATCTTCTTTCAAGAGCTATTTTACTTAGTACAAACGATCAGATTAGCAACGATTTAGTTAACTCTGGAGAGTTTCTTACAGAATATACCCTTGATGCTGAAAAAATCACCTCTCAGCTGACAGGAATACCTATCGAAACAAGTATTACTAAACAAGAAAGCATTATTTTTAGGTCCACTTTACCAAGATCAAGGCAAGATAATATAGTAGCACAGATATCTGCAATTAATGACGAGGCCATTCGCCTTACTACAAGTGTAATAGCATTTCAAACTAAGTTACTGAATGACATCTTAAGTTGTAAAGCTTTTAGCTACACTTATCCTTTAATGTTAGACCACGTTACAAGAGAAGCTCAATTCGCAGTTATGACTTTAAGGAAACTACAAATGAAGGATACAATAGATACACTTAATGAGATAATAAATTTTGAAATAAATTGGACTAGAATCATGGATGAGCATTCTAAATTCATAAGAGGTTATTTAGATCCTTCAGAGACAGCTTTATTTGATACTGCTGATGGATTCTCAAATGATTTAGATAAATTACTTGCTTCAACCTTAGCACTTGAAGATAGTCCAGAAGATTTAGCTAGAGTTACTAGAGAAACCATAAATCAAGTTACAAAACTAAGAGATTTTAAAAATCAAGGTACCGAGGGTATATTAACTTGTAAAATCAAATCTATTATTCCTCCTTTATTATCAGACCATGTACTTCGAGAAGCAAATTACTACCTTAAGCTCTTAAAGACCTTTAAAACAATAAAATAGTTCATATATGCAAAGGTGGCTGTGGTAAAACCATTTAATAAATAGTTTTATCACAGCCACCTTTTTGGGTTAATAATTTATTCTAACTTTCCTAAAATAAAAGGAAAATTTATTTTCTAATTCTTAATTAATTTTTTAGAAATAATTTAAACTTTTATTAAGTCTAGATCATAGTTGCAATATTACAGGAATCTAATTTTTAAATTTAAGATATTTAAGAGGGCTAACTCCATCTCTTGCTTTAAGAAGATCACCTCTTACTGCCATCATATAAAATCCTACAGTAAATAGGATTACAAATGGTCCAAGTAAATTACTTATAAAAACTGCTATTAAAAGTGTATGATTAGCATAATTATAAACATTCATAAATGGAATATTAATATGCTTGAATTTATTGTATGCGAAAAATATTCCGCTAAGAAATAATGCTGCAAAAGCAACTCCTATAGTTGCGTAAAGAACAATTCCAATTAAAGTAGGTATTTCTAGAGTTTTATAATATAGTATAAACACATCAAAATTACCGTAAATAACTGATTTAAAAGCCTTCATTATTGTATAAAATATAAGTCCTGCGATTGAAACAATTAAATCAAATCTTAATAATTTTCCAAAGGATTCACCTTTAAAAGTATGGTATAAATGAGGTTTAAAGAGACTTATTTTTAATTCATTTAGAAGATTCAAGATCAAAACCCCTTTCAAAATTTTTAGCATATTTATATGTACATAGGTGGTTACAAGTATGTAACCACCTATATTTTATATTATATACTATATTGTCTTTTTATACAGATGCATTTTCAGCTGTATTGTAAGATTTTTCTTCTTGGAAGTATTGCTTATCAACAGTTCTGATGAATGGATAGTAGCAAAGGAATGCTACAGCTAATTCTACTATTTGTAGTAATGCTCCTCTAACACCAGCTATTAAGAATCCACCGAATACTGCAGGAGTTGTCCAAGGAATTATAACTCCTGAAGGTCTTGGAACTAATCCAGTAGAGATTGCTATATAACAAACTACTGCAAGAACCATTGGTGTCAATATGAATGGTATCATCATTATTGGGTTAAGAACTACTGGAAGACCGAATGTTATAGGTTCATTGATGTTGAATAAACCAGGAAGTATAGCAAGTCTACCAAGTTTCTTACATTGTTCAGACTTACATAAGAAGATCATAGTTAAACATAATGCTAATGTAGAACCAGAACCACCTAATTGTAAGTATATTTCTTGGAATTGTTGAGTAATAACGTGTGGTAATGCACCGCCAGCCTTAAATGCTGTTAAGTTATCAGCTGATAATGAAAGCCAGATTGGTGACATAACTGAACCAACAACGTTAGCACCATGAATACCAAATACCCAGAATAAGCCTATGAATAGGTTCGCAATAAGTGTTGCACCTAAACTATCTCCTAATGAAGTTAATGGAGCTTGAAGTATCTTGTAGATGAATCCATGTACTGTGTGGTATGAAGTAAATGTGAATAGAAGTCTTACAACATCAAAGCAAGCTATTACCATGAAAGCTGGGATAAGTGCTGAGAAGGCTTTAGATACAGTTGGAGGAACTCCTTCTGGCATCTTGATAACCCATCCTCTAACGTTTACAAATCTTATTATTTCAGTAGTGAAGATTGCTGTAAACATACCAACGAATAATCCTTTTGATCCAAGCCATTCCATTGGTATAACACCAGTTATATCATAAACTGTCTTTGAATCTGCAGGAGTAAATGTTGTTGCAAATGGTGTAAGTATAAAGAATGCTACTAGTGCTATAGCACCACTACTAATTCCTTCTAATTCATAGTGAAGTGATAAGCTGTTTGCTATACCATATACTACAAAGATTGTCATTATTGACATTGTTGCGTCAAAAGGTATTGTAAAGAATGATTTCCAGTTTGCTCCAAAGATACTAGCCATTAAGTCTAAGAATCCTTGAATTGGGAAGTTTGCCACTAAAAGTGACATTGCACCGATGATCAGTAATGGCATTGCAAGCATGAAACCATCACGGATTGCTAATAAATATCTGTTACCAGAGATTTTAGCAGCTACGGGCATAAGCTTTTCTTCTAATAAGTCCATAGGTTTTGACATAATTTTTATCTCCTTTCAAATTTAAAAAATATATAATGAAAAAATTTCAAACTAATTAATAATTATTTCTTTATAAGTGCTATTGCTTTTTCTAGAACCTTTTGACCATTCATCATACCATAGTCTTGAGGAGCTATTACATCTATTGGAACATTATGCTCATCGCATATTTTCTTAGCTCTTGCAAGAGCAAATCTTATTTGAGGTCCTAACAAAACTACATCAGCTTCTGGAACATATTTAGCCATTTGAGCTTCAGAGTATGCATTTATCTTAGCTTCTATACCTTTAGCTTTTGCTGCTGCCTCCATTTTAGTAACTAATAAACTTGTTGACATACCTGCTGAACAAAATAAAACGATATTATACATAATAAATTCCTCCTAATAAATTAAGTTTTTTATTTCAATCTGAATATTTAATGTTTAATTTTTATATATATTTTTCTCTCTAAAACAAACCCTTATTTATTTTATGTTCTTAAGCTTTTGCTGCTTGTTCAAGTAATGGTTGCATTTGTCTTCTTAACTCAATAATTTGAAGTATAAGATTTTTTTCAGTTATAGCAGTCATTAAATGATCTTGACTGTGAACAAATAATGCTGTTATTTCAATCTTTTCTCCTTGAGCTTCTTTGTGTAAAAGTGAAGTTTGCGAATCATGAGCACGTCCTATTGCTTCGTCTGCAAGTTCTATCGAGGAAGAGGCTCCTTGAAAATCTCCACTATTTGCTTTTTCTAGTGCTTCATGAGCATAAGCTCTAGCATCACCAGCGTTGATGATAATACCCATTATAATTTCTTCCATATTCATCGTCCTGTCCCCCTTTAGGTGAGTAAGTTGTTTTATTTTTTTCTTGTGCCATATACTATAGCAAGAGCCGTGCCAAAACTCTAAAAACATCTAAACAAAAGGGTTTCAGTAAATGTTTACATTGTGTTTTGATGAAAAACATTAGTGTTTCGCATAAAAAACGATAGTGTTTTAATAATAAATACAGTGTTTTTTTTTGTAAAAATAGTGTTTTTTAAAAAATACACTAATAAAATTAATTGTATTTACTTTTGTTATGAAAATGTTTTAATATATACTTAATTACTATTATGTATATAATTGAGATTATATGTAGGAGGGAGATGAAATATGAAAAGAATAGATCTGATTTATAATAAGTTGCTAGAACTTTCCCGTCCAGATGGTATAAGTGCTTCGGAGCTTTCAGAGATTTTAAATATATCTAGGGCTAATGTTAGCTTTGATTTAAATAGATTATGGGAAGAAGGTAAAGTTAGCAAATCAAGTGGAAGACCTGTTAAATACTCTATTTCTTCAAAAGGCCAAAATCATTCTAATAATGAAACTTCTTTAGATAGGTTGTTAAGAAAAAATGAAAGTTTGGCCGAACCTATAGAAGGTGCTAAGGCAGCTATCTTATATCCACCTAAAGGCATGCATTGCTTAATTTTAGGTGAAACTGGTGTAGGAAAATCAATGTTTGCAGACTACATGCATGAATATGCTACAGAAATGGGTGTTAAGAAGAAAGACTCTCCTTTTATAATATTCAACTGTGCAGATTATACTAACAATCCACAATTATTAAATGCTCAGCTTTTTGGAGTTAAAAAAGGTGCCTATACTGGAGCTGAAAATGATAAAGAGGGATTAATTGAAAAAGCAAACGGAGGGATATTATTTTTAGACGAAGTTCATAGATTACCTCCAGAAGGACAAGAAGCCTTTTTTACTTTCATGGACAAAGGTTGCTTTAGACGTATAGGTGAATCAGACACGAGAACAGCGGATGTGTTAATAATATCTGCAACCACAGAAGATCCATCTTCGGTTCTTCTTAAAACTTTCACCAGAAGAATTCCAATGACTATTAAGTTACCTGCTCTTAGAGATAGATCAGCAAAAGAAAGACTGGAGCTAATAAGAGACTTTTTCGAAGCAGAAAGAATAAGGTTAGATAGAGAAATCGCAGCTTCTTTAAATACCATGAGAGCCCTATTATCATATGATTGTCCGAATAATGTTGGACAATTAAAAGCTGACATACAGCTCTTATGTGCAAAAGCATATTCTGACTTCTTAACTGGTAAGAAAAGAGAGGTTAAAATAACAAGTACTGATCTTCCCCCTCATATAAAGGAAGGATTATATAATGAAAAAGGAAACAGAATCTTATGGAATGAAACACTAGGAGAAAAAATTAACTTTTTCAAGTTCTCAAAAGGTGAGGATGATATTGTAAAACAACATGAAGAAGGAAGTATTTATGATATTATCGATAGAAAAGTACAAGAACTAAGATTAAAAGGTGTTTCTAATTTTGACATAGAGACAATATTGGAAAATGATATAACAAAATACTTTAAGATGTATATAAGGGGTGCAGAAAATGCAATAAGCAGAAAAAATCTTATAAATATTTTAGGTGAAGATACACTATTACTTATTGATAAGATGTTCTATTATGCAACCACAACTTTAGGAAGAAATTTTGATTCAAATACTTTTTCAGCATTGGCACTACATGTTAATACTCTAATCGAAAGATTAAACAGCAACAAAACAATAATAAATCCGCAGCTAAATTGGATAATAAAACAGTATCCTAAAGAATTTCAGGTTGCTAAGGAATGTGTTAAGATTCTAGAAGATCATCTTAAAATCAATGTACCTGAGGATGAAGCTGGATTTATTACATTGTTCTGGGTTCTAGAGAAGGAAAATAGAGAGAAAGATAAGGTTAAAGTTATTTTAATAGCCCATGGAGAAAGTACTGCAACTTCCATGGCTGATGTAGCAAATAAACTTTTAGGTGAGGATTATGTAGTTCCTATAAATGCCCCTATAGAAGTAAGTCCATTAGAAGTTTTAGGCGCTCTGAGGGCATATGTAAAGAATGATATGAATCCGATGGGATACTTAATTCTAGTAGATATGGGATCATTAACTACCTTCGGAGAAACTATAGAAAAAGAATATGGTATGCCAGTAAGAGTTGTAGCATTAGTTTCTACACTTCATGTATTAGAGGCTACTAGAAAGGCTAGACTAGGTATAGGCCTAGAAGAAATATACAAAGATGTAGTATCAATGAATTCTTATATGTTTGAGCATACTTATGATAGGGCTGTTAAGGAACAGGCTAAAAAGCTTGCGATAGTAACCGCATGTCTTACTGGAGAAGGAACAGCAATAGCTATGAAAAGCTTCTTATCACACAATTTAAGGTATGACAAAGATTTGTTAGAGATAGTACCGCTAAATTTTGCTGATAAACACCTAATAAAGTCTAAGCTTAAGGAGATAGAACAAGATAAAGAAATAATATTCGTTGTATCGTCTTTCCCTATAGACTATGATATAAAACAGTTTAATATCCAAGACGTAATAAGTCTTAGAGTTATAAATGAATTACAAGAAAAAGTTGATATAAAAACAACACTTATAAAGATGGAAGATGTTATATCTGAAAATATACAAGGAGTAGATGGAAAAGAATTATATAGAGATATATTAGATACATTAAATAGGGCAAAAACTATTCTTAGAATGGATCTCCCCGAGTCTACTATACCTGGTATAATACTGCATATAGCATTTATGGTAAATAGGATAATGAATGGACAGAGTCCAAGCGAATATAACGAAAAAGAAGCCTTTATCGAAGAGAATATTACTATATATAATGCTGTGAAGAAATCTTTAGAGCATCTTGAGAGAAAGTACTTAATAGAAGTATCTCAAGATGAGATATGTTATATAATGAATTTTTTTAGATAAGGATGAAACACTGCAATTTGAAAATATAAATTTAGTTATGAAGTGGTTAATTTATAATTAAATTCCCCATCTAAATTGTCGCTACAATGGATAATTTCAATATATTTTAATATATTTATATTGGGGGTGATAAAAATGCAGGATTTCAAAATAGATAAGGTAGCTAGAGCAGCCTTTCTATTAGCAATAGCTATTATCTTTCAATTTTTAGGAAGAAACATACCAGGTATAAACCAATTTTTAGTTGGCCCTATTGTTAATGCTGTATTAATATTAGCAACATTTATATGTGGGGCTAGATTAGGAGCATTGGTTGCTGTACTTACTCCAATATTGGCCTGGGTAGTTGGTCAGCTTGCAACCGCTATGGCACCGTTCATACCATTTATAGTAGTTGGGAACTTAATTTATATATTAATATTTAGTGTTTTAAAAAATAAAAAATATGGATTATATATAGGAATCATACTAGGCTCATTTATAAAGTTTGTATTTTTATCTTTTTCAGCATCAAATATATTAAAAGTAATTGATATCGGTATACCTAAGAAGATATTAGAAAAACTAGCGATATCTATGGGAGTTCCTCAATTAATTACAGCCTTAGCTGGAGGAATAATAGCGATAATATTAATAAAATTGTTATATAAAAGAAAAGCAATATAAACCTTGATATATCTTATTAAAAAACTTAATTATGGATATAATTTTTATAACATAATGTAAAGATAGAAGCTTATGAATTTATTCATGAGCTTCTATTTTTGCTTATATATATAGATGAAATTTTCTATTCTTATGTTAATATATATCTAAGGAGGCGATTTAATGTCAAAAAACATTGATACTAAGATTGAGGGACTTAATCTTAGATTTGCCATAAAGGAAGATATAGATATTATTTTAGGTTTTATAAGGGAACTAGCTGAATATGAAAATATGCTTGAGGATGTTATTGCCACAAAAGAAATATTAAATGAGTGGCTTTTTGAGAGGAAATCTGCTGAAGTCATAATAGCTGAATTTATGGATGAGCCTATAGGTTTTTCATTATTCTTCCACAACTTTTCTACTTTCTTAGGTAGATCAGGTATTTATCTAGAAGATTTATATATAAAACCACAGATGAGAGGAAAAGGCTTTGGAAAAGTTATGCTAGCATACTTAGCAAAGCTTGCTGTCGAAAGAAAATGTGGAAGACTTGAATGGTCCTGCCTTGACTGGAACGAACCCTCAATTAAATTCTATAAGGGTCTAGGTGCAAAACCTATGGATGAATGGACCGTATATAGAGTTCATGACAAATCTCTTCAAAGTCTAGCTCAGAAATTTTAAGTTACTAAGATACCTATATATAATATTATGAATACTATTTATATCCGTAAAACCTAAGTTCTTAAGAATTTAGGTTTTATAGTTGTAGAATAATATATAAAAATAAGACACTCTAATATAAAGTAGTTTATTAATTTATTTAAATTGTAACCTTACATGTAATATAAATATACTATACAATAAAAAGTGGTTATATTAAGTTTTTATATAGCAATCATATAGGGTTCCAACTTCAATTATTAATTTATACATGTCCAAAAATCCTCAGAAGCCACGATTTTCGAACAAGTATAAATTAAATTTCCGTAAGGGAACCCTTTATACGGTTCTAAATTCAACTATTAATTTATGCATGCCCGAAAATCCCCAAATGCCGCGATTTTCGAACAAGTATAAATTAAGTTTTCGTAATGGAGCCCTATATATTCCATACCACCTAGGTAAAAATATAACCGCAATATGGACGTTTGATAAATACCACTTAATTGATACAATTAATATATAGATATGGGCTATAAATTACTTAGGAGATGATGGCTTTGAAGATGATGCATCCAGTTTGGGTAGAAATAAATCTTGATAATTTAGAATTCAACTTAAATCAGATAAAAAATAAGATAGGAAACAGTGAGATAATAAGCGTTATAAAAGCTAATGCCTATGGACATGGTGCTCTGGAATGTGCAAAGCTTTTATCAAACATAGGAATAAACAGGTTTGGTGTGGCTAATATGATGGAAGCTATTGAACTAAGAAAAGATGGCATCAATGATTCCATAATGATATTGGGCATATGTACAGAAGATATTATAGATGAAATAATAAAATATGATATTGAAGCTACTGTATCAACTTATGATTTTGCAAAAAAGTTGTCAGAAGCATCAGTAAAAAATCATAAAATAAGCAGTATTCATATAAAACTAGATACAGGTATGGGTAGGATAGGTTTTTTACAGAGTGATGAGGATATTAAAACTGTTGAAGCTATATGTAATTTAGAAAACATAAAAGTTGAAAGCATATTCTCTCACTTTGCATCAGCAGATAGTAAAGATAAGAGTTATACAAAAGAACAATTAGATATATACAATAAAGAGATTACAGAAATCAAAGATAATTACAATGGAAAAATCAAACGAAATATTGCAAACAGTGCAGGAATAATAGATGTTCCTGAGAGTTGCTATGATTATGTACGACCTGGAATAATCCAATATGGTTATTACCCTTCAGAAGATGTGATGAAAGAATCCCTAGATTTAAAGCCAGTATTAACATGGAAAAGCAGGATTGTACATTTAAAAACGCTAGATGAAAATAAATATATAGGATATAGTCAAAAGTTTAAAACTATAAGAGAAAGTAAAATAGCCACAATACCTGTAGGCTACGCAGATGGTTACTCGAGAATATTGTCTGGAAAAGCCAAGGTTATAATAAACGGAAGACTTTGTCCTGTTGTAGGAAACATTTGTATGGATCAGATTATGGTCGATGTCACTGACTTAGAAGATGTACAAATTTCGGACGAAGTAATACTTTTAGGTAGAACTGAAAATGCCAAGTTTGATGCAGATGATATGGCAGAAATAATGGGAACTATAAATTATGAAATTCTTTGTAATATAGGAAGAAGAGTTACAAGAGTATACAAAAGACACGGCGAAAGAACTGATGTTGTAAATTACGTATTTTGATTTAAAAGGCTATTGCATTTTGCAATAGCCTTATTTATATGAAAAGAGTTATAATATTATTGTGTACTTATAGATGAACCACTTCATAATTAAATTTATATTTTCAAATTCTCCTCTCAGAACCCAGAGGAGTTTTGAAAATAGATTTCGGATTGAAGTGTTTCATCTTTACATTGTTATTAGTTAAGGAGGATATACTTATGAAGATAGTGTTATTAGAACCGTTAGGCATAAGCAAAGATACCCTTTCTCAGCTGTCATCAAAGCTTAATGAGATGGGGCACCAGTTCGTAGCTTTTGATACGGTTGAAAAAGATGTTGAAATATTAAAAGAAAGAGCTCATGGTGCTGATATCCTAATGATTGCAAACAATCCACTAAGTGGCGAAGTTATAAGAAGTGTGGATACCCTTAAATATATAGCTGTAGCTTTCACTGGAGTTGATCATGTTGATAAATCAGCTTGTGAAGAAAGAGGCATAAAGGTATCAAACGCAAAAGGTTATGCAACTGAAGCTGTTGCAGAACTTACCATAGGAATGATAATCTCTCTACTTAGAAATGTTAAACAATGCGACGAGGTTGTCCGCACGGAAGGTACAAAACTTGGACTTGTAGGAACTGAATTAAACGGTAAAACTGTAGGAATAGTTGGTACTGGTGACATAGGAATAAGAACAGCACAAATCCTTAAAGCATTTAACTGTAAGCTTCTTGGATATAGTAGAACAGAAAGAGCTGAAGGCAAGGAACTCGGAATCAATTATGTAGATCTATCTACTTTATTAAAAAATAGTGACATAGTATCACTTCATGTTCCATTAACAGAAGAGACAACAAAGCTCATAAATAAAGAAACTTTATCGCTTATGAAAAAAGAGGCTATTCTCATAAACATGGCTAGAGGACCAGTTGTAGATAGCAACGCCCTTGCAGAAGCCTTAAATAGTGGAACTATTTCTGGAGCAGGGATAGATGTTTTCGAAGTTGAGCCTCCAGTTGCTTCATCTCATCCACTTTTCAGTTCAAAAAACACTCTAGTGACTCCACACGTAGCTTTCGCTACTAGTGAGTCTATGGTAAAAAGAGCTAACATAGTTTTTGATAATGTCTATGCATGGATAAACGGCGAAGAGAAGAATATAGTTTTCTAAACTTATCAAAAAAATCAACTCTAGATGAGTTGATTTTTTGTTTTATAGATATACCACCTCGTGATAAAATTTGTATTTTAAAATTGAAGCATTACATTTTTAAGAGGCATTACAATAAACAATCTAAATAAAAGCATAAAAATACTCAGGTACTTTTTATCTAAATATTATATCTCTAAAAGCTATTATTACCTCAATAAGTATTAATAATATTACTATAATTTCAAGATTGTTAGCTCTTTTAGAATGACTTAAATTAGCAAAAATTTCTATTATATCTACCATAGTTTGTGATTTTGCATTTAACTTTTCATACCTGTCATTAAGTTCAAATAAATCAGCTAAATCATTAAATAAATTTTCAGCACTTTCATTCTTCCAAGCAATGGCCGGTTTATCTAAGAGCATTATATATGATATAGTTGTATGTTTGAAAGATAATACTCTTCCAATTATAGAAGCAGCTTGTTTTTCATTAATATTAAGATTACCATTTTCAAGACTCTTTATAATCTTCTCTACGTCATCAAAAACTACATCCATTGTTACTTCAATGGTCTCTAATGCAACCGATTTTGCAACAACTAAAGCAGTCATAGAAAAATGATGTTCATCTATACTATTAATAACCAAACTCTCATATTCTAATTGCTCTTCCATATGTTCATGTAAAACTATCCTAAAGTCTTCTCTGCATTCATATTTCATATATTTATTTAGACTTTTTATACTATTAGGTGTTAATTTAATTATATTTATAAAATCATCTATCTCGTCATTTGTAAAGTTTACAAATACAATTGATCCAAAATGATATATATACACTACCTTATCTTCTATACTCTTAACATACCCTTGAAGTTGGCTATCTCTTAATACTAATGGCTCTTCCCACTTTATTTTCCTATTTATATCAAATCTCTTAGCTATGTTAGATATGCTAAACTCACTACATATTGCCCTAGACTTAAATATATATTCTTTCATTATTTCCTCCACCACATTGCTAAATGTTAACTTAAAAAATTAAGACAATCACCTCTTCATATTTTATCTACTTAAAATGAAACCTACTTTAATAAGTATTTATATTTTTAGCCCTAATATACTATACAATAGATTCCGATTTAAGTATTTTATCTTTATATCATATTAATTTAAATTTAAAATATATCCTATATATTCCATGTATTTAAATCTTTATTCAGGTTATATTAATATCATAAGGAACATGGTGATAAGTCAATTCTTATAAATAGTTTAGTCTATTTTTGTAAGGAGAGTTTAA
The DNA here is from genome assembly GCF_014193895.1 of Clostridium fungisolvens. Taxonomy (NCBI): domain Bacteria; kingdom Bacillati; phylum Bacillota; class Clostridia; order Eubacteriales; family Clostridiaceae; genus Clostridium; species Clostridium fungisolvens. The sequence continues at coordinate 117,567 of NZ_BLZR01000002.1, forward strand.
ATAGTTGCAGTTAACACTGTTGTTATTTAAATAAGATTTTATATGGTTAGGAAAGGCTTTATTATAGTCATTTTTTGATTATAATAAGGTCCCAACTTATCATATAAGGTCGAGATAAGATTTTGTAGAGTGTTGTAATGGTTATATATAGCCGAAAGGTTATATATAGTTGTGTAAATATTTTACAAGGTCGAGCGAACCATTAATACTTGGTAGTGATGTGCTTTCTTATAGTCGAAAGATTATACTTAGGTGATAAATTATCTTTATTAGTGCTAGTCATATCACCATGTTTCTTATATTAAAAACAAATTTAACACCCCTACTCTGGTATACCTTGCCACCTTAATGTCAATAATCCTAAGGATTATAAAATTAGGTGGTGTTTTTTATGAAAAAAATATATGAGTTTTTAGGTTTAGATAATATAGAAAAATACAGTAAAAGTGATACAAAAGACTTAGTTAAGCTTTCTATAATATTTCTCATATCTTCTTTATATTCTTCATTTTATACTTATGATTACTATAAAAGTTATTTAAGCCATCCATCAGATTTAACACTTATGGGAAACGCAAAAGGTGCATTTGTAACTTCATTAGGCCTGGGGTATACATTTTTATACTTTTTCATAAATATATTCCTATCTAGAAGAAAAACTATAAAAACTAAATTGAATAAATAAATCATGATATAGTAAAAAACCACTGAAGCGACTTTCTTCAGTGGTTTTTTTGCGCATCTGCCTTTTCTGAACGTATGTGAAGAAATTCTGGCAGGCGACATATTCTTCTTTTTTTTATTCTTTATCTTATACTATATCTTAAGTCTGTCCGCATAAATATCTACAGATATAATTGAGATATAATTTCCTAAAGAATAAAAAACAGCCTATATTCTTGAACTGACCCCATAATTTTAGACAAATATTAATTAAGCTATTTTTAGAGACTGAATCCTGTATTGAACAGGACTCAGTCCTTTTAATTTTATCTTAATACGATTATTATTATAATAATCTATATAAGATACTAACTCTTCTATAAAGTGATCTATACTTTCAAATTCCTGTAGATATAGCAACTCTGTTTTCAGTAATCCAAAGAAGTTTTCCATAACTGAGTTATCAAGACAGTTACCTTTTCGCGACATACTTTGCTTAATACCTTTTTCCTTTAGCATCTTTTGATATTTATTCATTTGATATTGCCATCCCTGATCTGAGTGTAGTATCAATTCTATGTCATCAGGAATCTTCTCAAAGGCCTTTTTAAGCATATCAACTGTTTGATGAAATGTAGGCCTTTCGGATAAGTTATAACTTATTATTTCTCCGTTGTACAAGTCAAGGATTGGCGAAAGATATAGCTTTTTTCCAAAGACAGCGAATTCGGTCACGTCAGTAACCCACTTCTCATTAGGTCTATTAGCTTTGAAGTTACGCGATAACAAGTTTGGGGCAATCTTGCCGATTTTGCCTCGGTATGACCTGTACTTCTTAATACGAACCATACACTTTAAACATAACTGCTTCATCAGTCTTTGAACAGTTTTATGATTTACAATATATCCTCTATTGTGCAGTTCTAAAGTAATTCTCCTGTATCCATATCTACCTTTATTCTCATGGAAAATCTGGACGATACAGGACTTAACAACATCGTATTTATCAGATTTCTCCATGCTTTTTATACGATAGTAGAACGTGCTGCGAGGAATGTTTGCAATTTCTAATAAATCAGCTAACTTATATTTATGCCTTAATTCTCTAATAACAACTACTTTGTCTTTTTCGCTGATTTTTCCCTGGCTTGAACTAAGGCATTCAATTTTTTTAGGTACTCATTCTCCATTCGAAGGCGTTGAACCTCAGCAATTAAATCTTCATTTTGTGAGTTATCAGTATTAGGCTTTTTAAACTTATCCTTTTTCATTTTTGCCTTCCTCCCTCTGTTATCTCTATACAGAGCTTCGGGACCATACTCGAGATATATCCGTTCCCAAACACCTACGGTTGAACCATTTGGAATCCCAAAATGAACAGCCCCTTGGAATAGAGATAAATTATTCTTATGGATATATTCTATAACATGAACTTTAAAATCACCAGTATATGTTCCAGACTTCATAGAAAGTCCTTCTACTCCAAATTTCTCATAAAGCGCAACCCATCTTTGAACTACAACTTTTGCTGTAGGGAGTGATTTTGCTACAGAATTGACTGACATACCTTTTTCTAATACATCATTCACCACTTTCAGTTTAACTTCTAAAGTATGTTTAGACATAAAAAATGCACCTCCAAATATTAGTTTTGTCTAATATTTGGGGTGCACTTCAATTCCTATGGCTGCTTTTTGTTGTTAATAGCTATTAATTTAAAATTTTTGTTTATGTAATACTTCACAGTTTAATCTTCTACTTGTGCATACTTTCAACTCTTAATACTTACAGCTTTTGGTAACGTTATACTTTAAACTATAACCTAATTACACAACCAAATCTCCAACTTCTGAATATACAACTTTATTCTTTATCTCTTTAGCCTTATACAATGCTCTATCAGCTAAATCCACTAACAATTGGGTGTCAACTTCTTCGTAAACTGAAACTACACCTATACTAACCGTAATACATCGTTGATCCTGTTCAAATTTAAACACATGGCTTTCAACTAAGTTTCGTATTTTTTCCGCTACTATAATAGCCTTTTCCTTATTAGTTTCAGGCAGAATTATTGCAAATTCTTCTCCTCCAAATCTAGTTATGGTATCTTTAGATCTTATATTAGGCTTTATTATATCAGCTAGTTCTTTTAGAACTAAATCACCGGCACTATGTCCGTAGGTATCATTTATTAATTTAAAGTTGTCCACATCTATCATTAACAATGATATTCCTAACTCATTATGTCTTACTTTTTTCATTTCATTTAAAATCTTACCAACAAAAAACCTTCTATTGTACAACTCTGTAAGCTTATCTGTATATGCAAATACATGAAGATTTCTTATTGTTACTCCACACTTAAAAGCAAATACTACATCTACGACTGAAATTCCAAGCCATAAAAATATAATATATTTCCTTGGAATATATAAATCTAATATATATCCCATAATATGAAGCATTAATACATTGGCAGAAATAATAAATGGGGCAAATTTGTTGAAAAACCTATCCATTTTATCCCTCTTTTATATAAAAATACGTTTATCATTATATCACTTTTGATAACTATAATAAATATATATAGTTTACATTTAAAAACGAAATATAGAAGTTAAGTTGGCTCTAAGGATTGTTTAAATTACTCACTAATATATATTATAATACTTATAGTAACTAGACTAAAGTACTTAAACCATTGTGATTATATTTTTTTATATTTTTTTATATTTTATAGATGTACAGATTACTTTAGATGTTTGATTATATTGTGTAAAGCCTATTGTTAAAATATAAGCATTTTTCGCAAAACCTATCAACTATTAATTGATAACGAATTTTATTATTAATATTTTGGTAAAAAGGTGGTTAGTCTAATATCAAAGGTAATTATTATTTATTATAGCGGTACAGGCAATACGGAAAAATTAGCAAGATAGAATATTTGAATATGGTGCTATTCTGTTCTCATATGGACTTGTAGTTGATGAATATTCTTAAGGCAATGGTCAAAATCACTGTATAGAATTTCGCAAATCATTAATCTAAATTACATTTAGGAGGTTTTACTTTGGATAACCTATTGTTTTTTAGACAATTAGATACTATGAAGGATGAAGATTATATTAAATCTTTTATTTCATATTTAATATCACCAGTAATAACAGGTATTAAGCCAAGTTCCATAATTAATATATTTAACAATACCAGGATCCTGTTACCCCTATGGCATGATATAAGCCTACAATTTATGTCTGACTTAAAACTAGACTATATGCCTATAAAACAATATAACGATAGTGAAACTATCTTAATTTATGATAAATGCTCTATTACAAATATATTAAAATGCCAAGAAATTAGATCATTATTAAAAACTTATGGATACACTGACTTAGATAATACTGATGTTGTTTTAAATTATTTATACACACGACTAAAATCAAATAATTTTCCCCATGAAGTAGGAGTTTTTCTTGGTATACCACTTCATGATGTAGAAGGTTTTATAAAGAGAAGTGACCCTTGTTTATTATCTGGTTATTGGAAGGTTTACTCTGAAGCCAACTATGCTAAAGAAATATTCGAATTATATGATAAGTCAAAAGATTTAGTTGCCAATTGTATTTTAAATGGCAATGATATACGATCACTTACCAAAAACTTTACACCTCTATTTTTAAATTAATTACTTACAGATAAACCAGTTCCAAATAAGGTCTATAAATCAGTTGTAATACTATTAATTAAAATGTTTTCTAGTATACTTTAAATTCATGGAACTGAATTATCTATATAATACTATACTAAAAGCCTATATCTGCAAGATATAGGCTTTCTTCAATTTATTAAATTATTATTTATACTAAATTGAAATGTTTTAATTAATAATTAAGTGCTGCATCCATGCTTAATAATTGCACATCGCTCACAAAAACAGGTTGTCCAGCAAGTAAGAACCAGTGTCCCATAGCTAAATTATTAGCAAGATACATCATAAACCATTCGTCGTAGCTTTCTAACTCAAATTCAAACTGCCTATAAAAGGTAGTATAATTTTCCGCTTCATTAACTTTTCTAAGTCCTTTTATTTCAGAGAATGTAAATCTCTTTTTAGTACTAGTTTTATCATCACCAATAACTTTCCCCATAAGCAATCCATAACTAGGGTCATCAAACCATTTATTTATTGCATCTTTAAGTACATGATTGTAGTTCATAGGTAATATAAGTTTTTCATCTAATGAAATAGTTAATTTAATCTTCATCCACGCACCCCTTAAAATATTAACTATAAAAATGAATCATCTCTCAATTCATCTTTATCTTATTACTTTTCATCAAATATTTTATAATTATTAAATTTTACTACCTCTATATATTATCTCGAAATATACTTGAATGTAATAGAATTGTTCTGGGTACAAAGTTAATTATTAGTATTGCTTGCAACTAATATTTTCTTAATATTGTTATGGATGTACCACTTCAATCCGAAAACTATTTTCAAAACTCCTCTGGATTCTGAGAGGAGAATTTGAAAATATAGATTTTATTATGAAGTGGTACATCCATAAATAAAGACTGCATCTAAATGAATTAAAATTTAAATAGATGCAGCCTTTTTTATAACTATAAAAAAGTCGCTGAAGGGACCTTCAGTGAGCTTTTTTAACGCATCTGCCTTTCCGAATGTATTTGAGGAAAATCTGGCAGGCGAATAAGTTTTATTTTTTACTGTATAGCCCTAAAAAACTTATAAAAGCATTGAAATATCTAGGTTTAGGTACCTTGAAAATTTTATAATTTTCTATACAGTAAAAAATAGTATTACATTGCTAATAAGGATGCTAATAAATCAACAGTACTATCTAATGATGTATCCTTAATTATACGTTCTATATTCGCTTTCATCGCTTCAAGCTTCTTAGGGTTATTAAACAATTCTTTTACAACCTCGTCTAATCTGTCTAACTCAGTATATAATGCTGCTTCTTCTCCAACTAAAAATGTTACATTCTCTTCTTCTTGTCCTGGAATATAATAAGGCACTATTATAGGTAACTTTTTATTTAAAGCTTCAGTAATTGTAAGACCGCCAGCTTTAGTTATTATGACATCAGAAACATCCATAAGTTCTGAAATCTTTTGAGTATATCCAAGTATAATAAGCTGCTTATCTAGAGGAACACTTTCATATATACCTTCAAGCTCTTGTTTAAGCAGCACATTGTTACCACAAACCACTATAACTCTTATTGGTACATCTACATCCATTATTCTCATCAAAGCTTTTTTCATAGACTTTACTCCCATACTTCCTCCCATTAAAAGTATAGTGAACATATCATCTTGCTTTAATGAACTACTTGCATTTAAAAATGTTCTTTTTATAGGAATTCCATATGTATGAACCCTATTCTCATCAACACCTTTTTCTAAAAGACTACTCTTAGTATAATTACTTCCAACTATATATCCATCTACTCGTGAATTTACATAAGAACTATGTGCCTTATAATCTGTTACTACTGAAATAAATGGAATATCTATTTTTCCAGCATCCTTTAAAGAAGAAATTACACTTACAAGCAAAGGATGGGTTGATATTATTAAACTAGGTTTATATTCTTTTATTATTTCATAAGTACTTTCCTTTATAGAGCTTCCCATTATCTTGTTTAATCCCACACTAGTAACTCTATGATTGCTAGCTTTATACAACATACCGAATAAAGTTGGAGTTTTAGTGGCTAATATCTCATATCCTCCAGATACCACTTTATCCAGCATCTTAGCACTTTCTCGTATAGGTTCTATACATTTAACCTCATACCCCTTGTCTTGAAGTTCATTTTTCAACGAATCAGCCACTGAATTATGCCCTTGGCCTGTAGATGCTGTAATAATTAATATCTTTCCGTCCATATATATCACTCCTTTTAATATTCACACTTAATGTCGAAAATATTAAAGTTAAATCTTATCTGCAAATTAACCATTATATTTAAGTACTATTTATAAAAAATCTTTTAATAACTACAGTACATAGTATAAAGGCATTTAATTAAAATTCTCTTAAGTAAATCTGAATTATTTCTTAACAAATTCATAAAAACTTCTTACTATCATTATAATATCAAATATATATTTAATTTCCTTAGTAAATTCTAATATTTAACTTAATTTAATAAACTTTTAAATTTGCACATCCTAAGTTATTATGCGCAATAATTTTTTTATACTACTGAACCATAAAATAATTATAGGTTTCGTCGTTATTAATATCAATTATTTTTATATGGTGGTTTTGCATTCTCTTACCTATGTAAAAAGCTAACAAACTAACTGTATAGCCATAAAAAACTTCTAAAGTTATTGAAATATTTAGTTTTAGCTAACTTGAAAATTTTATAATTTCATAAAGAATAAAAAAATCCTACCACAATATTCATGATAGGACTTTTTACTAAATTCGTTATATTTATATATCTTTAATGAAACGGATTATCACAGACCTTTTCCATAGCCTTAGTTAATTCATTTATCACATCTATTCTAAATTGAGCTTTCATTTCATTCATCTTATTGTATAACCTTCCGTTTTCAGAAGTAGCATAAAGAGGCTTTAAATTATTCAGCGCAATTGCCTTAACATCATCTATACACCTACTACAAGTACATACTCCTTCATAATTAACTAAGACTACAGGAAGTAAATCCTCTACTATATCTTCCATACAATTTTTTATCATCCTATTCTCCTACAATTAAATTATATTTTTTATAAAGACTATTGTTGATGTATTCTTAAGGTTATTACATTAATAATCTTAACTCTAATATTACTTTAACTACTATAAATATTCTATAAATCCTAATATATATTTTCGTCCATTTATTAACAATCTATATAGATAAATCCTATATTATTAAAATAATTTTATTTAAATTTAAAATCTATAATTACAATTCACAAGTTGTGGTATAAAAACATAACCTCACTTTATATATTTTATACCAATATTTCATCAATCCAGCAAGAACTATCCCCTATTCAAGTAAGATTTTGTTGAACAATTTACTTTGAATATCAAATTAATTTATGATAAACTAAGAATACATATTCTATTGATAAAATATCGCGTGAGGAGTTAACTATGATAATTAAACCTAAATTTAGAGATTATATATGTTTAACAGCTCATCCAGAAGGTTGCGCTATAAATGTACGTGAACAAGTTGAATATATAAAAAAACAAAAAAATATAACAGGACCTAAAAATGTTCTTATTCTAGGGGCTTCAACTGGTTATGGATTAGCCTCAAGAATAGCAATGGCTTTTGGTGCAAAAGCAAATACTATAGGCGTTGTATTTGAAAGACCTGCAGCTAAAACAAGAACGGCTAGTGCAGGCTGGTATAATACTGCTGAATTCGAAAGATTAGCAAAGCAAGAAGGTCTTTATTCTAAGACTATAAATGGTGATGCCTTTTCTAATGATGTCAAAGAAAAAGCTATTGAATTAATAAAAAATGACTTAGGAAAAATCGACTTAATTATTTATAGTATTGCTTCACCAAGAAGGACTGATCCAATTACAGGCCAGACCTATCAATCAACATTAAAACCAATTGGTGAAGCCTATACAAATAAAGCAGTAAACTTTCACACTGATATAATACAGGAAGTAACAATCTCTCCTGCTTCAGAAGATGAAGTTGAAAGCACAAGAAAAGTTATGGGTGGAGAAGATTGGGAGCTTTGGATTAAAGCTTTATCAGAGGCTGGAGTTTTATCTGAAGGTGCATCAACAGTAGCATACACATATGTAGGTTCGGAACTTACTTATCCTATATATAGAAACGGTACTATAGGTGAAGCTAAAAAACACTTAGAAAAAACATCTGAAGGTTTAAACAAATATCTTTCATCTATAGCTGGAAAAGCTTATATATCTTCAAATAAAGCCTTAGTAACTCAGTCAAGTTCAGCAATTCCTGTTGTACCTCTTTATATAGCTTTACTATTTAAAATAATGAAAGAAAAAAATATCGATGAGTCTTGTATTGAACAAATCTATAGACTTATGGATTCAAAATTATATTCTGGTGATAAGCTTAATGAAAGTGAAATGATTAGATTAGATGATTTAGAATTAAGAGAAGATGTACAAAAAGAAGTAATAATTCAATGGGATAAAATAAGCTCTGAGAACATTAGAGAACAAACTGATATAGAAGGCTTCAGAAATGAATTCTTTAAACTTTTTGGATTCGGCCATCAAGGATTAGACTATGATCTTGATATAGATCCTAATGTTGAAATCCCAGATTTGATTCAAATATAGTTGATATATCAAATAAATTCACACTAAAATCAATAAAAACAGCTGTATTATGGCAAGTTATATCTGTCATAGTATAGCTGTTCTTTTAATTAACCCATACATTAAATTATAGAGAGTACTCTCTTATCCATAGTATACTTTTCTAGGTTTACTTTGTTTTTTGAGTAGAAGATTACTCTTCCATCCTTATTTATATACCCATTTCTATCATCCATTAAAAATTCTCCAAGTCCATATTCAAAATCAAAAGCCATTTGTAATGCAGGTTTAACCTTATAATTTCCTTTTAAATCTATATACCCAAACTTATTATTCTCTTGTACTGAAGCTAACCCTTCACTGTAGTAAGATGCGTTTTCAAATTTGAAGTCAGAAGCTGGTTTACCTGAAGGATTTATATATCCCCAGACCTCTTTTCCTCCTCTATCAATTCCTACAGCGCACCTTCCTTCACTAAATTCTAATGAATAATCAAATAAGAACCCTGTAACATATCCCCCTTGTTTGTTTATTACAGCCAATTTACCATTTTTCATCACTACAGCAAGTCCTTCAACAAAACTTTCAGCCATATCAAATTGAGCAGGAATTACAACACTTCCTCTCTTATCTATATAGCCATATTTATCTCCATCTTCAAAAACAGCTAATCCTTCACTAAAAAGACTACATCGATGAAATTTAGGCCTTATTACTATATTCCCTTTAGTATCTATATACCCCATCTTTTCATTATCGCCTACAACTGCAACCCCCTCACTAAAAGTGCTTGCTTCTTCATATCTAATAGGAATTTGTACCTTTCCACTTGAATTAATATAGCCTTTCTTGCCATCCAATTCCACCAAAGCTAATCCATCTGAAAAATTCATAACGCCTTCATATTGTGGGGCAACAATCACGTCTAAATTTTTATTAATGAAGCCGTATTGTCCATCTCTTTCAATAATGGCCATTCCTCCAAAAAACTCGAACGCTCTAAACTCATTGAAAGTTTTTGATATCTTACCATCATAACTTATAAATCCGTAACCATCCTCTCGATAAAATGGAATAAGGCCTTCAGACGCTGGCAAAAGGCCTAAAAACTGAGGTTCTACAACAACATCACCTTTTTCATTTATGAATCCGTAAAGTTCTCCTTCTAAAAACTTATATAACATAGTTTCCTCCAAACTACATAAACTTCATAATATGATATATGATTTAATCACAAAATTATGAACCTAAATACACGAGATGAACATAATAAAAGAGCATCCAAAATGAATGCTCTTCCATAAATTATTTTTACTATTTAGAAATCTCTTTTTCCTTTTTTATATCTCTGTCTACTGCTTTTATAAGTTCATCTACTTCATCTGTCTTTTTTCCCGCAAGTATCAAATTTCTCTTTTGTAGTTTTAAGTTAACTAATTGTTCTTCCAATTCCTTTAGTTTTGTCATCGTCCAAACACTCCCCATCTCAAACTCTCATATTCTATAAATTCTTCATTTCTACCCCACGTAAAAATCTATGAATGTGCCACTTCGTAATTAAACTTATATTTTTAAATTCTCCTCTCAGAACCCAGAGGAGTTTTGAAAATAGATTTCGTATTGAAGTGTTTCATCTTTAATACCATTTATCAACAAATACCTATCTTACTTTAATTAAAACCAGATTTCTTATATAAGTTAATTATATAATAAAATCACAACAATTACATAAGAAATTTATTAACATTTTTTAACATTTATTTCCTGTTTTCGATGCATATATACTATACAAATGAAATCTAACTTATGATCTATCATCAATTGCTTCTCATATTTTAGTATATGATATGTTCATATTTTTATAAAGTTACTGTTCAATTTGCCTTAGACGCTCTAAGCTTTCCCCTCCTTCTTGTGACTAATCTCAAAATAAAATCTGAAATTATTGCCACTATTATAGGTATAACAACTGATAAATAACCAAAATCTATGATAAAACTATTATTTTTTTTCCTAAATTGAAATACCATATACCAGTCCTGTCCTAAAGACATCGAGGTAAAGCCTTTAACGTCATAATTATAACTAATAATCATGATAGTTATTACTAAAATAATAAATGTAATTACACCGTATTTTATAATTCTTATAATATATTCATTTGGCACTGTTCTTTCCTCCATATATGAATGTACCACTTCATAATTAAACTTATATTTTCAAATTGAAGTGTTTCATCTTTATACCTTCTCTAGATATTGATATGAAACTTCTATAGGCAAAATTACTGTAGTTGATGAATTTTAAAGGATAAATAAAAAATTTTTATGTGTACTAAAACTATATAAATCTTTCAATTAAAATTAGTCTATTAAAACCTTTTCACACGTGGTAAAATAACTGTATTGATACAGACATATTGGACGGTGAAGTTATATGGATAGTATATATAAAAAAATAGTGTCAGATATTGAAGATGATATTCATAGAGGCATATATAAATCTGGTGAGAAAATGCCTTCTATTCGAAAGCTTTCTATAAAGTATAATTGTTCCCAAAACACCGTAGTAAAAGCTTTTGATACATTAAGATATAATCACGTAATTTACTCTATCCCTCAAAGCGGATATTACGTAGTAGAAAAAAACCTAGAAAATAACATCGAAAACTCTAAAATAATAAATTTCGATACCGGCAATCCAACTATAGGAACTATGAGTACCCCTGATTTAAAACATTGCCTTGATAGAGCAGCTGATATTTATAACAATACCTCTCTAAACAATACTATGTCTGGAGTGGAATCTTTAAGAAAGTTATTAAGCAAATACCTGTCTGATTTTCAGATATTTGTTGATATAAAAAATATATTTATAACATTAGGTGTGCAACAAACTCTAAGTATACTGACTCTTATGCCCTTTCCTAATAAAAAGACTAAAATTCTTATAGAGCAGCCTACTTATAGGCATTATATTGATTTTTTAAAGTATTCAAAAAGTGATGTTCTTACTATAGAAAGAAACGAAAGCGGACTAGATATAAAGGAACTTGAAAGGCTTTTTAAAGATGAAGATATAAAATTTTTCTATACAGTTCCTCGTAATCATAGTCCATTAGGTACCTCTCTTTGTAAAAAACAACGAAAAGCAATAGCATCTTTAGCTGCTAAGTATGATGTATATATAGTTGAAGATGACTATTTTGGTGATATTTCAATAGATACAAAATATGATCCGATATATTGTTACTCTGATCATAAGCACAGTATATATTTAAAAAGTTTTTCAAAAATAATGCCATGGACAAGAATTGGTTTAATAGTGGTTCCTTCTAGCTTATTAGATACTTTTGAGGAACATATACACTTCTCCTATTATTCTTCTTACTTTTCAGCTTCATTAATATCACAAGCAACTCTAGAAATATATATAAGAAGTAATATATTAAAGAAACATACTGATTCAATATCAAAGGAATTATATGAAAAGCACATAGCTCTAAGAAAACATTTTAAGATTTTAAAAGGGTATGGAATTGAGCCTACAGGAAATAACTTTTGCTTCTATTCTTATTTATGCCTACCAGAGTGGATAAATGAAGACACTCTAATTGAAAAGTTAGAAGAGAATTCAGTTTTGGTACGGTCAGGAAGATTCTTTTATTTTGATGAAGCTTCATATAGAAAAGGGATAAGAATAAGCATAGCAAGTGTTAGTATCGGTGATATTGATAAGGGGCTTGGTATAATAGAATCAGTCGTAAAATCGTTACACGATAAGTACTTACAAAACACAACTATATTATAGCTACAAATAATTTCTCTTTTTATTTTCAGTAACAAATATAAGGCTATTATTATTGATGTGCCATTTTATGATAGATTTCATATATTTAAACTCTACTTTCAGATTCCAAAGAGTTTGAATATATTTGTCGTCTTAAGGTGGTGCACATTTAAATTTGAAATAAATATTCTTTTCTTATACTAAAACTTAGTTGTCTAAGATTCTACTTCATTATAATTTTCCAAGAATAAAATAATAAGTTTTCATTTCTCGCATACTATATATAAGTTGAATAGAGTTACTTTCTATTAAACTAATATATTATAACCAGAGGTCTTTTAAATTGAAAAACTTATATTTCAAATTAATTATATTTATAAATTTATTTATATATATCTACTTCTTGATATCCTATATACTTACAAGAAATGTTGATTTCTCTCTTCCCTCAATAATTAAATATTGCTACATTCTGCTATGTTTCTTTTTAAGTATGCTTATTGAAGATAATTGCTATGATACAAGAGATAAAAGATTACTTCAAACAGCTCTATTTCTTACTACCATTGCAGATTTTTTCTTTATAATATTGGAATCACCAGAACTCGGAATTTTTATGTTTATATTTGTACAAATCTCTTATATAGTAAGGCACTCTAGAACAATAAACTTAAATGCTACAACTATAAAAATCTTAGTTTTATTATCTTCAGCAATGCTTTTTCTAGGAATTTTTCTAAAACCTAAAAATATCGACACTAAGCTTTATTATTTAGCTTTACTCTATGGAACCATACTCATAAACAGCTTTATACTTGCATTCTCAACACTTAGAAGTAGGTTTTATTACAAACATAGCTCTTTAATGATAGCCCTTGGAATAGCTTTATTTTTCATGTGTGATATCAATGTTGGATTATATCCATTAATAACTGAATACTACAATATAGATTCATTAAGCATGACTATCTATTTTTTAATATGGTTTTTTTACCTTCCATCTCAACTTCTATTAGCACTTAGTGGATATAGAAAACTTAAATAAATTAAAGAATTTAAATTCGTTAATAAAAATAGCTAATGTTCATTTCATTAGCTATTTTTTCATATTCGTCTTCCTGACGTATATAACAAAACTTCACAGGCAGACAAGTTCTATATTTTTTTAATAAAAATTTTAAATTGCCTTTAACATGTAATACATTGGATAAAGAACATCTTAGTTTGTATTCAATTTAGATTTTCTATAAGTTATATTTTTAATATCCAATCCATTACCTAATGATTTATAAGAGTTTTTATTTCTTGGATCTAAGAATTCTGTTTCATTGTAATATATTCTTGGAGTCTTCCAAAGAGCTACAAGTGCTTTCACTAGTGACATTTGGAAATACCTCTCCGGCCAAAATTCTAATATTTTTTCCTTTACTATAGGATAATATTTAGGATTTATACCTGGAAACATATGATGCTCTACATGATAAGAAAAATTAAAATGTAATACATCAATCCATTTTGGAACTGTTACAGAAAGACTATTTGCTAATGGGTCATTCACTGGTACCAATGGATTTAGTCTATGATTAGTTGATATATATGCCATTACAATAAAGTTCCCTATGAGTAATGGAATTAGATACATAAAAATCCATTTATTAAAACCAACATAAGTTAATAATCCTATCCACACACCCCAAGGTACTAGCATTTGCAGCCATACTCCAAATTTTTTTGATTTAAACTCACTAATATAAGTAAAGAACATCCTCATTGTATGCATTGAAAAGGTAAAAGTTAGAGATAAAAAGCTTATAAACGCTCTAAAATTCAAAGGCAATGTATACACCCATCTAACAATCTTAGGACTTTTTAATAATTGCTCTAAACTAATCCATGCATCTGGGTCCTTCTCTACATCTTGTGTATGTGCATGATGAGTTATATTATGCCACTTTATCCAAAGCCTTGGGCTTACGCTTAATGGTGCAAAAGCTAATCCTCCAAGTAAATTTCTTAACCATGGTTTTCTTACTACAGTTCCATGTAGTATCTCATGCCCTAAAAATCCCATAGCAGCAAAACTAAAGCCTAATATAATTGAAAAAAGCAAACTAGCTATTACATTCATATTTAATTGCTTCATGGCAATCATACAACCTGTTATAACAATTATATATGCTAGGCCTCCTAATAATCTCTGTGGAACAGGCTTTCTTATATCTTCTGGCATTTCTTTAGTTATTCTCTTTACATACCAAGTTATATCATGAAATTCTTTCATCTAATGACATCCTTTCTGAAGTTATTTATAAGTAGTAACCCCTAATAGTCTTACATATAACGCTCAACCACTTAAAAATTTATAAAGCTTTAAGTTACAATTACTTTAAACTTATATATTTTATGAGGTTTTAATATTTGTCGCTGTTAAAGCACCGTGTTTAAATTAAACATAGTCTAATATTTAAAAACAAGTTATACGCAAAACCAGCTTGACCTTAGTGATATGGCTACTTATAACAAATAATACTTTGATAGTCAAAGCATTTCATGTTCCAATGATACCAATAATCGTTATCTATTGTCAACTATTATTTATTAATAATAGTTTAATAAAATAAGTATTTTTTAATATTTTCTTTATAACTTTTATCATTTATACATAAACTATAAATGTGAATCCACTACTAAGGCTTATATATTTTAGCTTAATTTAACTTAATAAATACTTACCCAAATATGTACAACTTATGTATTTCTAGTATAATAATTGCATATAGGTATATAATTTAATAAAAGAGGAGATCTTTATGAAAAAATATTATAAATTTATTTTGCCCTTAATATTGCTATTATCATCAATATTATCAGGCGCTTCCTCTAATGACTTACCTAATAAACCAACATCAGATATTTTCTTTCAAGACTATGCAAAGATGTTTTCTAATGATACTAAAAACTATGTACTTTCAACCTCAAATGATATAAGAAATAAGACTACAGCAGAGGTTGCAGTTGTTACTATAGATTCATTAAATGGCTCTTCCATAGAAGACTATGCAAATAATCTATTTAGAAAATGGGGCATTGGAAATAAAGAAAAAAATAACGGTGTTCTAATCCTAATCTCAAAAAATGATAGGAAGTTTAGAATCGAGGTGGGTTATGGGTTAGAAGGTATATTACCTGATGGAAAAGTAGGTTCATATTTAAGAGAAATGTCTGGATACTTTAAAGAAAACCAATATGATAAAGGCATCATTACTACCTATAAAAGAATAATAGGAGATATTGGACAAGAGTATAATGTTGATGTAACAAATTACACAAATGATGTTCCTGACAAAATCTCTGATGACTCAGATAACATCGCTAATAAATCAATTTCTAATAAAGCTGAAACTGTTCTTAAGGGAATTGGGATGATAATATTTTTAATTATTATCTTTTCTTCTCGTGGTAGAGGACGTCGTGGTGGAGGCGGTTTCTACTATGGTGGAGGTTTCGGCGGTGGTGGCTTTGGAGGCTTCGGTGGTGGTGGTTCCGGTGGTTCTGATAGCTTTGGTGGAGGAGACTCTGGCGGAGGAGGATCATCTGGCGGTTGGTAATAAATATTAATACTTGGAGGTTTAAGTTGTATGAATAAAAAAAGTTTTTTAATTGTTATAGGGGCTATAATACTTGTCGCATTAATAGGCGTAGGAGTTTATGTAAGTGCTTATAATAACCTAGTTTCAAAGGATGAGAATGTTAATTCTAAATTCAGTCAAATAGATAATCAGTTGCAAAGAAGAAATGATTTAATTCCTAATCTTGTAGAGACAGTTAAAGGTTATACCAAACATGAAGAACAAGTTTTTAAAGATTTAGCTGATGCAAGAAGCAAACTTACAAATTCAACTACAGTACAAGATAAAGCAAATGCTGATGCACAAATAACTACTGCTCTAAGAGGTCTTAATGTAATAGTTGAAAACTATCCAAATCTTAAAGCTAATGAAAATTATCTAAAGCTTCAAGATGAATTAGCTGGTACTGAAAACAGAATAGCTGTTTCAAGAAAAGATTATAATGACTCAGTTAAGGACTTTAACAGCTATAAGAGAAAATTCTTTGTTAATATGTTTTTTGGTGGAAAATATCAAGATAAACAATACTTCAAAGCAGCTGAAGGTGCTGAGAAAGTACCATCTGTAAAATTCTAAAAATTATTGCAACATAAATATAAAGTCTACTCACCAGGATTTTTATCCATGGTTAGTAGACTTTATTAGATTTAATTTCCCTAAGTAATTTTTTGGCATTAATATATTGATTTATAAACACTTAATCTGACAAAACCTGTGTAAATCTGTTTATTTCCAAGGAAATACCTACATTCTCTCAATTTATTATGTCTTTTATCATCATATCTTTAGATTATTGGCCTAACTATTTATTCCATCAAATTTAACAATTCTATGACTATATAATTTTAGGTCTCTACCTTAATTTCACTTAAAACCTTGCTAATTTCTAAGTAGCATATACTAAGATATTATTTAGTAAAATCAATCGTTTTTGTATTTTTCATATCGAGTTTAAATTTATCATCATATTGTGGTATCACTAGGTAGTCACTTTCACTAATATTACTAAAGGTATATTCATTTCCTTCTTTGGAATATCTTCTTTCGATTCCACCGTTATAATGTTCTGCTGGATCTACAACTATATGTAGATATTCCATATCTTTTGACTTTCCTTCTTCCATAGCAAAATACTTTTTATATCTATCCATATCCCTAGTCACAAATATATTGCTTCTTTCAATTATATCCAAGCCTTTAAAGCTTATATTGACTACAGTATTGCCATCTTTCTTAACTATGGAATTTATAACTATTCCACAATCCTTACCTTGAGCTATATATTGGCCCTGTTTTATATCGCTTAACTTAACATATTTGTAGGCATCAAAGTTCCAATTTAAATCTTCACTCTTTTGTACTCTAGGAATTATTGTTAAGGATTTAGGCACTTCCTTAAATGCAGTAAATCTGCTATATCTTTTTGTTATTGAATTATTATTTTTATCCTCTTCGCCTATAGTCTTTTCTCCTAGGCTAAAAATTTCCTCACCTTTGTCATTAACTAAGACATAACTAAATCCAAGGTTTGTAAATTTTCCATCGATAAACTTTTGAAAACTTGATTTATTTGCAACTATTGTATTTTCTATAGTCGTTCCTAGCGGTGAAAATGTTATGGCTTCTAAATCAAACTTTACTTTATCATTCACCTTTAATTGACCCAAGTTTTCATATCTCTTAGTTTTATCTACTAACTGATTCTTAGATATTTGAAACTTAAAATCCCAATTACCACTTACATCTCTAACCTTATTTAAGGAAAAACTTATATTAGCCTTATCATCAACTTTACATGACTTAATATCAATTCTTGTTATAATAACTTGACTATCTACCTTTGCATCTCCATAACTAATTTCCGTATCATAAGCTATATATTTCTTCTCTATCCCTTGATCTTTAAGAAGTTTTTCTTCAAGATCAATATTACTATTATTTATTTTTAGCTGACTTATATGAACGTCCCTTTCGTCATCTACTATATTATTGTTGTTTCCATCCTTCACTTTATATGAAAAATAAATATAGCTTCCATCATAAACTACAGAGTTTAGTCTTACAATTATATTTTTATCTTTAGCCTCTAAATTAACATCATTTTCATATTTTACATACTCAGAATTAGCTATTGTAGATCTAGCATTTAAATACTCCATAAAAGGTCCTATGAAACTTATATCCTTAGCCCTTGCTATACTTGATACTGTTATACCGCTAATAATCACTAATGCTATTACAGCTACCTTGCTAGTATTTTTTATGTTAAAGTTAAATCTACTTTTATTGTATTTATCTTTTCTAAAATTTTTAATAAGTGTTTTATCCAAGTCTTTTGGAACTTTTATATCCATTGAATCATACTGTTCCGAATCTAGATCTATTTCATTAAATAATTCATATATATCCTTCATTTATAACACCTCCCCTAATGCCAGTTTTAGCTTTTCCCTTAAAACCTTCCTGCCTCTACTAAGATGAGTGTTTACATTTGATCTTGTTAGTCCTAGATCTTTTGATATCTCGTCCGAGGAATCACCTAAAAAATACCTTTTTATAAATATACTTCTATATGGCTCCTCCATCTTTTCTATAAGTTCAAGAAGTTTATCCTTATATTCTTTCATTAGATATTCTTCTTCCACACTTTCATTACTGGCTATAAAGATTTCTTCTATATTACCTACCTGTGCAGTTCTTATTCTCTTTCTGCTATAATCAATAGCCTTGTATTTTGCAATAGCACAAATCCAGCTTTTAAACTTATCCTTATCCCCTATGAACTTATCTGAGTTGTTCCATATAGATAAAAATATATCACTTAAGCATTCTTCTATATATCCATCATCTTTAAATTGTCCTAAGACAGTATAAACCACTTTATATAATAACTTGCTATACTTACCTATAACAAATTCCATGGCTTTTTCGTTCTTTTGCCTAATTTCAGCTATATAATCTGCAGTTTCAAAGTTCATGGCTTCCTCCGTAAACTAATTTTGAAGATCTTCAATTAATAAAACGTAGCTTTTTAAAATAAATTACATAAATTTATAAATAATTTTTATTTTTTACTGTATAGTTATAAAAACCTCTACAAACATTTAATCACCTAATCTTATGGAAACTGTAAATTTTATACTTTCATACATAAAAATAAAAGCCTTACTATCTTTAAGAGATAGCCAGGCTTTAAATAAGCTTGTAAATTTTAATACATCTAATTGTTCTTATAGTATTAATTCAAATTAACCCAGTAACATTCTTGCCATATGATATTCATCACTATAAATTCCGTTTCTAAGTGCTGACATTTTAGCTATACCCTCTATATCAAATCCAAACTTCTTATATAATTTTATTGCTCTTTCATTTTCTATAAAAACAGATAGCTCCAATCTTTTTAATTTAAGTTTGTTATCAGCTATGTCAGTAATAGTGGACATGAGCTTAGATCCTATCCCCATCCCATGATAATCACTATTTACCATGATAGTTATGTATCCCACATGTTTCTTTCTAGGATTATTATGCATTGATAAAATAATTAACCCGACTACTCTATTTTCAGCTTCTGATACAATCCAAAGGTCATTTCCCTTATTTAAAAATCTATTCCTTAGGCCATCCTTAGGCTCATTTTTATAAGATAATATATTCTCCATAACCTTTGGCATTTGTCTTATATTATATAATTCATCGCAATCCTCAATAGCAGCTTGTCTTATATTTATGTCCATACTTAAATCCCCCTACTAAATTATCACCCTTAATTATCCATTCTAATTATTTATCAAATTTATCTTTTAGTCAATAATTCAGTACTTACATTATTTCTGCTAGGCGACAAAGTTTTATTTTTTTTACTGTATCTCAATAAAAAGCTTCGAAAAGCATTAAAATATCTAGATTTAATCGGCATAAAAATTTTACAATTTTCTTTACAGCAAAAAATGCTACTGATAATAAACACTTATCAATAGCATTTTGCTCTTAATTTATAAACTATTAGCTAACTTGAGTGCTTTCAAATTGGCTGTTATAAAGGTTAGCATAGAATCCACCTTCTGCTAGAAGCTGTTCATGGCTACCCTGCTCAACGATATCTCCATGATTCATAACAAGTATTAAATCAGCATCACGTATAGTTGATAAACGATGAGCTATTATAAAGCTTGTTCTGTTCTTCATAAGATTGTTCATAGCCTTTTGTATTTGCACTTCTGTACGAGTATCTACTGAGCTTGTAGCTTCATCTAGTATTAATATACTAGGATCTGCAAGTATTGCTCTAGCGATTGTTATAAGCTGTTTTTGACCTTGAGATATATTTGAAGCCTCTTCGTTAAGGATCATGTTATATCCATCTGGTAATGTATGAACAAAGCTATCTACATGAGCCGCCTTAGCAGCAGCTACAACCTCTTCATCAGTAGCATCAAGTCTACCGTATCTTATATTTTCCATTATAGACGTATTATATAGCCAAGTATCTTGTAATACCATACCAAACATGCCTCTTAAATCTCCACGTGTAAAGTTTCTTATGTCATGACCATCAATCATGATAGCGCCTTCATTTACATCATAGAATCTCATTAGAAGCTTAATCATTGTAGTCTTACCTGCACCAGTTGGTCCAACTATGGCTACCTTTTGACCTGGCTTTACTGAAGCAGAGAAATTATTTATTATAGTCTTATCAGGATTATATCCAAAGTGAACATGATTAAAATCAACTCTTCCATCAACTTTTTCAAGCTTAACTGGGTTTTGAACTTCAGCAACTTCTTCTTCTACTTCTAAGAACTCAAATACACGTTCTGATGAGGCTGCGGTTTGTTGAAGTATATTTGATATATTAGCAAGCTGAGTTATTGGTTGTGTAAATGAACGTACGTATTGAATAAAAGCTTGAATATCTCCAACAGTTATTGCCTTCTTAGCAGCAAGATATCCACCTAATATAGATATTGCAACATATCCTAAATTTCCTACAAAGCCCATAATAGGCATCATAAGACCTGATAAAAACTGGGACTTCCAAGCAGATTTATAAAGTGTATTATTTAAATCCTGAAACTTAGCAACACTTTTTCCTTCTCCGTTAAAAGCCTTCATTACTAGATGTCCGCCATACATTTCTTCTATATGTCCATTAACATGACCTAAATAGTCTTGTTGTTCCTTAAAATATCTTTGAGAATTCTTAACAATTATCATAATAAATATCATCGATACTGGAATTACACATAACGCTACAACAGTCATTAACCAGTTTATACTAAACATCATAGAAAGAACACCAATTACACTGGTTACTGATGTGATTATCTGAGTCAAGCTCTGATTTAATGTCTGACTTATTGTATCAACATCATTAGTAACACGGGATAAAACTTCTCCATGATTTGTTCCATCAAAGTATTTTAGAGGGATGCGGTTAATCTTTTCGGATATATCTTTTCTTAACCTGTATGTTACCTTCATAGTAACTCCAGACATTATCCACCCTTGTATATAACTGAATAGAGCACTTACAATATACAACACTAGAAGTAATCCAATTATATTACCTATATAATTAAAATCTATACCATTGCCACTACCACTAATTTTACTAGTGATACCCTCAAACAACTTTGTTGTTGCTTTTCCTAGTATCTTTGGTCCAACTATAGTAAAAATAGTACTAGCTACAGCAAATATTATAACAACTAATATTGATAATTTAAATTCACTTAAATACTTAATTAGTTTTGCCATGGTACCTTTAAAATCACGAGCTTTTTCGCCACCCTGCATCATAGGGCCGCCAGGTCCATGTCCTCCTGGCCCTCTTCTCTGTGCGCCTGTTCTTTTATTATGTTCACTCATGCTAATTCCTCCTTTGAAAGCTGTGATGAAGCTATTTCTTGGTAAGTAGGACAATTGGTCATAAGTTCTTTATGTGTTCCAACACCTACAATCTTCCCTTCATCAAGCACTATAATTTGTTCAGCATTCATGATAGTTGATATACGTTGTGCAACTAAAAGCACTGTGCTTGAACCCGTTTGTTTCTTAAGTGCTTTTCTAAGCGCTGCATCTGTCTTAAAATCAAGAGCCGAGAAACTATCATCAAATATATATATTTCAGGTCTCTTTACTAGAGCTCTTGCAATAGAAAGTCTTTGCTTTTGCCCACCAGATACATTGGTACCACCTTGAGATATTTCAGTTCTAAAACCTTCTGACTTTTCATTTATGAATTCCATTGCTTGGGCTATTTCAGCTGCTCTTTTAATGTTTTCTTCTGAAGAATTTTCATCAGCATATTTTAAGTTTGATTCTATAGTACCGCTAAATAATGCTCCTTTTTGTGGCACATACCCTATCTTATCTCGAAGCTCGCCTTGAGGTACTTCTCTTATATCTACACCATCAATTAATATCTGACCTTCTGTAACATCGTAAAAACGTGGAACTAAATTTACAAGGGTAGTCTTTCCTGCTCCTGTAGATCCTATTATTGCTGTAGTTTGACCTGGTAAAGCTTTAAAGTTTATATTTTTAACTACATCTTCCTCAGCACCAGGATATCTAAATGATACATTTTTGAATTCTATAGTACCATCTATTTCCTTAGCCAAATGTTTAGGGTCCTTTTTATCAACAATTGCTGGCTTTATCGCTAAAACTTCAGCAATACGATCAGCAGCAACAGATGCTCTTGGAATCATTATAAACATCATCGATAACATTAAGAATGAGAATATTATTTGCATAGCATATTGCATAAATGCCATCATATCACCAACTTGCATTGATGAATCTGCTATTTGATGAGCACCAACCCATACAATAAGAAGAGTAATACCATTCATTATAAGCATCATTACAGGCATCATAGATACCATAACTCTATTTACAAAAAGATTAGTGCTAGTTAAGTCCTTATTAGCCTTATCAAATCTTTGCTCTTCAAATCTTTGAGTACTAAATGCTCTTATTACCATCATACCTGAAAGATTTTCTCTAGTAACAAGATTCAATCTATCTATAAGTTTTTGAATCGCCTTAAATTTAGGTAAAGCTACTGTAAATACAACCATTATTAAACCTAATAAAGCTATAACTGCCACTGCTATAATCCAAGACATTGAACTACTCTTTTGCAATGCTCTAATTACTCCACCTACACCCATTATTGGTGCATAGAATACCATTCTAATCATCATAACTAAAACTGTTTGTATTTGAGTTATATCGTTTGTTGTTCTTGTAATAAGAGATGCTGTTGAGAATTTATCAAATTCTGTATTAGAAAAGCTTTCAACCTTTGTAAATACATCTTTACGTAAGTTTCTTGAAAGTCCTGCTGCTACTCTAGCCCCTAAGAAACCAACCATTACAGTACACAATGCACCTAATAATGAAACGCCTAGCATTATTACTCCAGCTTTCTTTATATAGTTGCTTTGGATTTTATCAGTATTTACCCCTAAAGCTTTATATTCATCTTTTATTGGAACTACTGCAGCTTGAACAACCATGCTGTCTCCTAATTCCTCAAATTTTTTGTTCATATCTTCACTTAATTTTGATCTTTGATCTGCTGGTAACTTACCTAATAAAGCAAAAAGGTCAGTATTTGCAGGTATATCTTTTCCTCCAAAGGATATCTTTCCGTCTTTTGCTTCACTCTTCATCTTATCTACTCCAGATACAGCTAAAAAGGCTTTACCTAGTATAGGATTCAAAGTATCAATTTCTGAGTTACTAATATCTTTTAATACATATATTGGTTCCTTCTCTAATTGTGGATAATCTTTAACATACTTATCATAGTCTGCACTAGATTTATCTACTAAAGTATAGTTATCCATGACCTCTTTTTTATTATCTTCACTCATAAACAATTCTAATTTATTCATTTGGCTTTGTCTTACAGCTGTAGGCACCGCACTTTCAATACCATTTTGTTGAATCCCTTTGTTTACTATATTTGACATGTAATCTGGTAATGCCAGATCAGTCATTGCCTGTACAAACAGTAATGCTATTGCAACTATTATTGGCAAAATAAATGGCTTTACATATTTAGCTAACTTAACCATTAATGCATTCACTCCTTCTTCATAATTTAGTACATATATTATATTTAAATTACTAGGTCTAACTACATTGGAAACTGTATACTTTCTCTTACAGTAAAAAATTACTTTACATACCCATTAGAAAAGTTAAATTTTTTAAGAATTCCTTCTCATTATTTTCTCTAAGGTATCTAATCCATTAAGCACTATATCTAATTCTTCAGTAGTAGCTTCACTTGCTATACGTTCTAATTTCTTTTCAACTTGTGAAAAGTTTTCTTTAAAATTTTTCAAAAACTCTTCGGTTACACTGACAAATACTATCCTCTTATCCTCTTTACTTCTCTTTCTTTCAACTAACCCTTGTTTTTCAAGTCTATCAATTATTCCTGATACTGTACTATTTGAAAGCCCTAGTTTTTCACTCAAATCACTTATTTTCATATCACCTTGATGACATAATACCCCTATAAGCATTCCTTGTGATTGAGTCAATCCCATTTGCTCAAAATGATTGCCCATACTTCTTTTAAATAACTTTCCTATATTTTTAAGTTTTCTAACTAATTCAACACCTCTATTTACTTCGTCCATTAAGTTTATCACCTTCTACTTGTATTTCGCACGCAAACATTTCGCCAAAGAATATTTCGCATCGAAACATTTTCTATGCAAAATATATTTTACTCCTGATTTTTCTACCAGTCAATAGAACTTTTTTTATGATAACTTTTTCATTGCATTTTTTTTATATTTTTATTAGATAATTATTAGTTTATTTATGTAAGAATAAATTAATAATTTCTCATTTATAAATATGGGCAAGTTTTATGATTTTTAGTCAGATAGAAAAGTAGCAAAAGCGACTTTTTTGTCCACCTACTGCCCCCAACATACTTGCAAAAAATCTAGCAAGGGAATAAGTTTTATTTTTCACTGTATTCACTAAAAAAACATCTTACCATCTGAAATTATTAGATTTATCCGCTGGTATAGAAACCTTATATTTTTCTATATAACAAATAAGAGAAATTAATAGCTATTTCTAAAAGCTACTAATTTCTCTTATTATGTCTTAAATATATAATTTTAATTTTTCACAATAGATTCAGGCTTATTAACTATAACTTCATTATCCTTTATTGATAGTATATTATTGTCTTTCACATTTAGATAAGTTCCCTTATAAGTAAGCTCTTTATCTCCTACAACTGATTTTATAATCTGATTTTCTTGGTTTAACTCAAAAATTTTTCCATCTTTTGATATCATAATATTGTCTTTCTTAACATTATTTTTAACTTGGACCTTTGTCCACGAATCAATTCCCTCATTTATGAGTCCATAATATATAGACGTTATAATATCATTCTTACTTATTCCTATAAATACTCTATCTGAATTATCTACACCTAATAATACTTGTTGACCATTTTCTCTTAGTGATATAGTTTTACCAATATAACTTATATAAAATTTATTTAAACTTTTTGTATTATATATAATTTTATCTTCATGCGGTATAACTAATAAATCCTCAATATCCCTAGCTTGTGTATTTACATCTTCAAATACCCCTTGCTGAGTATTTAATTTCAATACCTGCTCTTTTCCATAATTCTTTACTTTTACAAAAAGTAAGTTCTTTAAACTTGAACTAACTACTTTCTCAAGCTGTGCATTTTCATCTTGAAGTTTTAAAGTTGCTACCAAGTTTTTTTCCTTCTTATCTATATCATATATATAGAACTCGTAGTTATTAGTATTATCTTTTGTATTATTTATATATAATATCTTATCATCATATAACCAAATATACAGATATGGCTTTACCTCTGAAGCAACAGCACTATCATATTTATCTAAAATTAAATATTTTAATTGATTATCTTTTATATATGATACATACTTATTGCTTTCAGATGCCTTAATATCAGCTGCACCAGCTTCTATTAGATTTTTCTTTTCAACTGGTTTTGGTGCTTCAACTTGCTTAGAATCTACTACTTTATCAGGCGCACTGAAACCTGCCAGGTATTTATAATTTATCAATGCTAGAACTGATGTCTGTAAAGCTATTGCTACAAGCAGATATATTGCAATTATAATAAACCTTTTCTTCATTAACTTATATACCTCTTTCTTATTTAATTAAAAATGCAGTGGGTATAAACCTAACTCCATCCATACTTGATGGATCATTTAACACCTTATTATCCCAATAAATAGTTGACGAAGATCCTCCATCTAAATTTGCAGCGTTATATGCTTCATATTTTAACATAATATCTTGTACATCTTTCAATGTTGCTCCAGGCATAGTTAGCTTTCTTCCCTCAGTTACAAGCATTAATACTGTCCCATCTTTTCTTTGTCCTATAACAGTCCTTGGAGCTAATCCCCATCCACCATTTCCAGACTTTATAGTAGTTTTTCCATTAACTATTAAAAAAGGTTCAAAAGAAACAGCTGCCTTTAAATCTAGCTCTTTTATTTGGGATAAAGAATAATTACCAAGTATTAAAATTCCCTGTTTATTAAAACCTACAATTGAGTAACTATCACTTTTTGTCTTATAAAGAATTTCACCGTCCTTAACCACTATACCAGTGGGAGTTCCTCCATTACCTTGTCCATTTTCATCTTCAAAACCACCAGCATTTATTCCTCCAACCGCATCATTTTCCTTAGACATATCATCTAACTTTACTCCAAACTTTGTAAGATCCTTAGTAACTCCAAGTTCAATTCTTTTTGGATCTTTAACTATCAATAGATAACCTTTGTATCTATTTTCATTTATACTAACAAGCTCAACACCTTCTGTTTTATTTACTGGCATATCTGTGTCAATACTAGAGTTTGTCTCAGCAGATGTGGATACAGCCACAGATATATCCTTAATATCGGAATTATCTGTAGTATCTATCTTGTTCTTATTCATAATTTCATTTATCTGATCCTTGTCCAAAAACCAAGTAGCTAAATATTGATGTCTATATGTTGTCATTGCTGATGTTACTACCATCTCCTTTAGATTATCAAATGGACCATAATATATCATTGGCAATGAGTATATTAAACCTATCAATAAATTACATCCTATAAAAATTGATAAATTAATTAATATAGTTCTAAATTTTTTTCGAAACATAAATATACAATCCTTTACATTATCTTATTTAAATATTATATATTTATTTTAATATGTTTACCATTAAAAAGTTTATCATTATTATTACAATAATATATATTTTTTGTCATAAACTGAGGTAGCCTTGTAAACTATTTTTAAGACATCAATTAATGCAGGAATTTATGAATATGATGAAGAATACAATACTACATAAAAATATTGGAGGGGATAAATTTGAAATCTTTAAAAGGTACTAAAACATCAGAAAACTTATTGAAGTCCTTTGCAGGAGAATCCCAAGCTAGAAACAGATATACTTATTACGCATCTATTGCAAAAAAAGAAGGATTTGTCCAAATATCAAATCTATTTATAGAAACTGCCGAAAATGAAAAAGAGCATGCAAAAAGGTTCTTTAAGTTTTTAAGTGAAGGCTTAGGAGTTGATAATGTAGAAATAACAGCCACATATCCTGTAGCCTATGGAGATACAAAAGTTAATCTTAAAGCTGCTGCTGACGGAGAAAACGAGGAATGGACAGACCTATACCCTACTTTTGCAGATGAGGCTGAGGCTGAAGGCTTTCCAGTAATAGCAGCCGTTTATAGAAAAATAGCAGAAGTAGAAAAGCATCATGAAGAAAGATATAGAGCTCTTCTCAGTAATATAGAAAATAATAAAGTTTTTTCAAAGGATATTGAAGTTTCGTGGAAGTGCATAAATTGTGGATATATCTATATAGGACAGGATGCCCCTATAGCTTGTCCTGCTTGTGCCCATTCTCAATCTTACTTTGAGGTATTGGCTGAAAACTATTAATATAATAGCTTTTATTTATTTACAA
Source organism: Clostridium fungisolvens (assembly GCF_014193895.1). Classification (NCBI taxonomy): domain Bacteria; kingdom Bacillati; phylum Bacillota; class Clostridia; order Eubacteriales; family Clostridiaceae; genus Clostridium; species Clostridium fungisolvens. The sequence goes on from NZ_BLZR01000002.1 coordinate 146,042, forward strand.
ATAAGCACCTATAGTATTTATAGGTGCTTATTATAATGATCTTATATTAGTATAAGTAGGATTACATACTTCCATACACTTCTTTTGACCTATCCCACTAATTCTAACAACCCCATCAATATCATTACTACACCTGATATTATGGTTGCTTTTTTACCAATCTTAAGTTTTCCAAAGAACCTTGTACCATAGTCAGACAACATAAAGATCATAATACTTATAATAAAATATGGTAGTGATATTGCGAAAGGTGAATAACCTGATAACCCTGAACTTACTGAACTTCCTACATCATCAAGAGCCAATACCAATCCTATTGATATAACCTCGGTGTATTTTATATTTTTAACTTTATATTCGTCATCATCACTTTTTTCTAAGATAGATTTGATTATCATCTTACTCCCCATAACTACCAATATTATCACACTCAACATTGTACAAATATTATCACTTAAAAAATTCGATACCATATTGCCAGAAATAGCAGCTATATAGGACACTAGAAATGCTATAGATGATATAATTATATTTTTGTAAAATCCAATCTTTATTCTGCCAACACTGTACGCAACACCTATACCAATGTTATCAATACTATTTACAAAAGCTATGACAAATAAGTATATTAAATGCATAATTCTACCTCCTTATCTTTGGTAAGTACTCATAACATAGTTATGCTAAGGTTATATAGCTGGAGGTGTAGATTTATATATATTTGTCTTAGAATATTCTATTCAAAACCTATAAGTTAGTTGCATTATAATTATTTAATTATTTGCAAACAAAAAAACCATGAACATTAAGTTCATGGTTTACTTTGGTGGAGATAAAGAGATTCGAACTCTTGACCCCCTGCGTGCAAGGCAGGTGCTCTCCCAACTGAGCTATACCCCCAAATATGGTGGACCTTCAGGGACTCGAACCCCGGACCTACCGGTTATGAGCCGGTTGCTCTAACCAACTGAGCTAAAGATCCTTACTAACCTGGCAACCACTTACTCTCCCACACAGTCGCCCATGCAGTACCATCAGCCGTCTAAGTCTTAACCTTCGTGTTCGGTATGGGTACGGGTGTAACCCTAAGACGCATCATTACCAGATATTCAGTTTGTAGTCATTAATTTGACCACAGTGAATATTATATCTAGACTTTTTCTTCTTGTCAACAAGAATTTTTTCTAAATATAAGAAAGATTATTCTTTCAAAATTGCACTTAAGTTTACTTTGTAATATCTTGTATTGGTCAAGCCCTCGACCTATTAGTATCGGTCAGCTGAACATGTTACCATGCTTACACCTCCGACCTATCAACCTCGTGTTCTTCGAGGGGTCTTACTAGCTTACGCTATGGGAAATCTAATCTTGAGGTGGGCTTCACGCTTAGATGCTTTCAGCGTTTATCCCTTCCCGACGTAGCTACCCAGCTATGCTCCTGGCGGAACAACTGGTGCACCAGAGGTCAGTCCATCCCGGTCCTCTCGTACTAAGGACAGCTCCTCTCAAATTTCCTACGCCCGCGACGGATAGGGACCGAACTGTCTCACGACGTTCTGAACCCAGCTCGCGTGCCGCTTTAATGGGCGAACAGCCCAACCCTTGGGACCTACTTCAGCCCCAGGATGCGACGAGCCGACATCGAGGTGCCAAACCTCCCCGTCGATGTGGACTCTTGGGGGAGATCAGCCTGTTATCCCCGAGGTAGCTTTTATCCGTTGAGCGATGGCCCTCCCACGAGGTACCACCGGATCACTAAGCCCGACTTTCGTCCCTGCTCCACTTGTGGGTGTCGCAGTCAGGCTCCCTTCTGCCTTTGCACTCTACGAACGATTTCCGACCGTTCTGAGGGAACCTTTGGGCGCCTCCGTTACTTTTTTGGAGGCGACCGCCCCAGTCAAACTGCCCACCTAACAATGTCCCGTCACCAGCTTCATGGTGCCCGGTTAGAATCCCAGTACTGTCAGGGTGGTATCCCAAGGACGACTCCACATCCCCTAACGAGGATGCTTCCAAGTCTCCCACCTATCCTGTACAGACAATACCGAAACTCAATGCTAAGCTACAGTAAAGCTCTACGGGGTCTTTCCGTCCAATCGCGGGTAGCAAGCATCTTCACTTGCACTACAACTTCGCCGGATTTACAGTTGAGACAGTGCCCAAGTCATTACGCCATTCGTGCGGGTCAGAACTTACCTGACAAGGAATTTCGCTACCTTAGGACCGTTATAGTTACGGCCGCCGTTTACTGGGGCTTAAGTTCACCGCTTCGCGTTACCGCTAACGATTCCCCTTAACCTTCCAGCACCGGGCAGGCGTCAGCCCCTATACATCAGCTTTCGCTTTAGCAGAGACCTGTGTTTTTGCTAAACAGTTGCTTGGGCCTATTCTCTGCGACCTACTCTCGTAGGCACCCCTTCTCCCGAAGTTACGGGGTCAATTTGCCGAGTTCCTTAACTGTAATTCTTCCGCCGGCCTTAGGATTCTCTCCTCACCTACCTGTGTCGGTTTGCGGTACGGGTACTACATTTCTCCCTAGAAGCTTTTCTTGGCAGCGTAGAATCAAGTACTTCAGCCTAAAAGGCCTTCCCCATCACACCTCAGCTAATACAGGCGGATTTGCCTACCTGTATACCTAAGTGCTTAGACTAGCATCCAATAGCTAGCACACTCTATCTTCCTGCGTCACTCCATCGGTAATAACGATTTGCAGTAGTATCGGAATATCAACCGATTGTCCATCACCTACGCCTTTCGGCCTCGGCTTAGGTCCCGACTAACCCTCAGCGGACGAGCCTTCCTGAGGAAACCTTAGGTTTTCGGCCACTAGGATTCTCACCTAGTTCTCGCTACTGATGCCAACATACTCACTCGTAATCAGTCCACCGCTCCTTACGGTACGACTTCAGCCCGATTACGACGCTCCCCTACCCCAGCAGATAAATCTGCTAGCCGTAGCTTCGGTGATAAGTTTGAGCCCCGAACATCTTCGGCGCAGGATCTCTCGACTAGTGAGCTATTACGCACTCTTTTAATGAGTGGCTGCTTCTAAGCCAACATCCTAGTTGTCTTAGAAATCCCACATCCTTTTCCACTTAACTTATACTTTGGGACCTTAGCTGACGATCTGGGCTGTTTCCCTTTTGACTACGGATCTTATCATTCGCAGTCTGACTGCCGGACTAATACTATATGGCATTCGGAGTTTGATAAGGTTCGGTAAGCGATATGCCCCCTAGCCCATTCAGTGCTCTACCTCCATTAGTCATATCCGACGCTAGCCCTAAAGCTATTTCGGGGAGAACCAGCTATCTCCGAGTTCGATTGGAATTTCTCCGCTATCCACAGCTCATCCCATGGTTTTTCAACACCAACGTGGTTCGGTCCTCCACGAAGTTTTACCTTCGCTTCAACCTGGCCATGGATAGGTCACCCGGTTTCGGGTCTACGGCATGCAACTAGTCGCCCTATTCAGACTCGGTTTCCCTTCGGCTCCGTACCTTAAGTACTTAACCTCGCTACATACCGTAACTCGTTGGCTCGTTCTACAAAAAGCACATCATCACACACATATGGTGCTATGATCGGTTGTAGGCACACGGTTTCAGGTTCTATTTCACTCCCCTCCCGGGGTTCTTTTCACCTTTCCCTCACGGTACTTCTTCACTATCGGTCATCAAGTAGTATTTAGCCTTGGGAGGTGGTCCTCCCTGCTTCCCACAAGGTTTCACGTGTCTCGTGGTACTCTGGAGCAGAACTATGGTCTTCTTGTTTCACTTACAGGACTATTACCTTCTACGGTGTATCTTTCCAGATATCTTCAATTACAATAGCCACCAATGTTATGTTCTGTCCGCAACCCCAAAGATAAATCTTTGGTTTGGGCTCTTCCGATTTCGCTCGCCGCTACTGACGGAATCGATTTTTCTTTCTCTTCCTCTAGGTACTTAGATGTTTCAGTTCCCTAGGTTTACCCTCCTATAGCTATGTATTCACTATAGGATACGTAGGGTTACCTACGTGAGTTTCCTCATTCGGAGATCTTTGGATCACAGGCTATTTGCGCCTACCCAAAGCTTATCGCAGCTTGTCACGTCCTTCTTCGGCTCTTGATGCCAAGGCATTCACCATGCGCCCTTTGTAGCTTGACCTATCAAATCAAATTTGAGTTACAAATTTGCTGATTTACTAAAATACTAGCGTGCATTTTAGCAATCAATTTATTACAAAGAATAGTAAATATCTTTACTTTAACTTATGTGCAATTTTCAAAGAACAATCTGAGATACTTGGTATCTCAAAATTAAACAGAGAGAGATTCTAACCAGAATTCGTATATATTAAGCCTGAAATGCATCAGTACTTAATAATTTCTCCATAGAAAGGAGGTGATCCAGCCGCAGGTTCTCCTACGGCTACCTTGTTACGACTTCACCCCAATCGCTGACCCTACCTTCGGCTGCTGCCTCCCTTACGGGTTAGCTCACAGACTTCGGGTATTGCCAACTCTCATGGTGTGACGGGCGGTGTGTACAAGGCCCGGGAACGTATTCACCGCGACATGCTGATTCGCGATTACTAGCAACTCCGGCTTCATGTAGGCGAGTTTCAGCCTACAATCCGAACTGGGACAAGTTTTTGAGATTTGCTCCACCTCACGGTCTTGCGTCTCTTTGTACTTGCCATTGTAGCACGTGTGTAGCCCTAGACATAAGGGGCATGATGATTTGACGTCATCCCCACCTTCCTCCCGGTTAACCCGGGCAGTCTCGCTAGAGTGCTCAACTAAATGGTAGCAACTAACAATAAGGGTTGCGCTCGTTGCGGGACTTAACCCAACATCTCACGACACGAGCTGACGACAACCATGCACCACCTGTCTTCCTGTCGGTACCAAAGGTACCGACTTCCCCGGTTAAGGGTAATTCAGGAGATGTCAAGTCTAGGTAAGGTTCTTCGCGTTGCTTCGAATTAAACCACATGCTCCGCTGCTTGTGCGGGCCCCCGTCAATTCCTTTGAGTTTTAATCTTGCGACCGTACTCCCCAGGCGGGATACTTATTGTGTTAACGGCGGCACGGAGGTGTTGAAACCCCCACACCTAGTATCCATCGTTTACGGCGTGGACTACCAGGGTATCTAATCCTGTTTGCTCCCCACGCTTTCGAGCCTCAGTGTCAGTTACAGTCCAGAAAGTCGCCTTCGCCACTGGTGTTCTTCCTAATCTCTACGCATTTCACCGCTACACTAGGAATTCCACTTTCCTCTCCTGCACTCTAGATATCCAGTTTGGAATGCAGCACCCAAGTTAAGCTCAGGTATTTCACATCCCACTTAAATATCCACCTACGCTCCCTTTACGCCCAGTAAATCCGGACAACGCTTGCCACCTACGTATTACCGCGGCTGCTGGCACGTAGTTAGCCGTGGCTTCCTCCTTGGGTACCGTCATTATCGTCCCCAAAGACAGAGCTTTACAACCCGAAGGCCTTCATCACTCACGCGGCGTTGCTGCATCAGGGTTTCCCCCATTGTGCAATATTCCCCACTGCTGCCTCCCGTAGGAGTCTGGACCGTATCTCAGTTCCAATGTGGCCGATCACCCTCTCAGGTCGGCTACGCATCGTCGCCTTGGTGAGCCATTACCTCACCAACTAGCTAATGCGCCGCGGGTCCATCTTATAGCGGATTGCTCCTTTGATTTTCATTTCATGCGAAACGAAAATGTTATGCGGTATTAATCTTCCTTTCGGAAGGCTATCCCCCTCTATAAGGCAGGTTACCCACGTGTTACTCACCCGTCCGCCGCTAAGAAAGTTCCGAAGAACTTTCTCCGCTCGACTTGCATGTGTTAGGCACGCCGCCAGCGTTCGTCCTGAGCCAGGATCAAACTCTCAATTTAAAGTTTAATCATAGCTTACTTACTTAGTAAGTCTTTTTTCAAAAGAATTGCTGGTTTAGTTTAAGTCTAGTTTTAGACTTTGTTTATCTTCTCTGTTTAATTTTCAAAGACCAAGTTGTTTTGCTGTTTTTCTGACAGCTTTTATATCTTACCACCGTAAGATTTCTTTGTCAACACTTTTTTAAAACTTATTTTTAAAGATAAATTTTACTTTCGTGTCTTCGTCACTACTTGTTTCAGCGACGTGTTTTATAATAACATGCTACATATAGTTACAAATATATTAATTCCTTAAATTAATCACTTTATTCTTAAATAGATAATTTTTTCTTTATAATTTGCGAATTTCCTCATATTGATACACCTGGTTATGTTTCCGCTAAATTTTATATGCATATTGATTGTTTTATATTAAAAGCTCTCTATTTTTTATTGTTTACTACATAATTATTTTATACTTCTTTAAAAATCCTTGAAATTATATCATGTAATTTAATTCACTGTTTGTAATAAATCTTATATATTAATCATACTTCTAATGTAAGAAATAATATAAGAGGAGTTTATTATAGTCAATAAATAATAAACTATACCTTTCTAGGAAGTGCTAATTAATGAAACACAAAAAAGGTGAACTGTTGTTATGGGAAGTTATAGGAATACCTTTCCTTATATTAGTTGGGTTTACTCTAGAGTTTGCTTATAAAACCTTAAATCAAAACTTTATTATAGGATTGTTTAGCGTAGTTAATAACAGTATATGGGAAAACTTAAAGATAGGCTTCTTTTCAATTATACTTTTCTCTTTGATAGAAAACTTATCATTAAAAGAAAGTGCAGATAACTTTTTTACTGCAAAGGCATTAGAGGTTATATTTATGAGTATATTGTTAAGCATCTCTTACCTACTATTTAAATATAATCTAATTAATAACCTAACAATAAATATCAACATTATATTTGCAGTTATATGCATATTAAGTCAGATGTTATCTTTTAGAATCTTAACCTTAAACAGAAATTATCCATACTTAAACTTATTGTCATTTTTATTTCTAATCATCTGTACATTAATTTTCTTTGCTTTTACAGTCAACCCACCAAGTAACTGGTTATTTGAGGCATCAAAACGTCTTAATAATATCCTAAAATTCTAAAGCTAATTGACTATAACCTCATACTCATAGATACTATTATAATTTTGGTGAATTTTATAAAGCAACCTCTAATACATCCGCAACTTCACAATTCGTTATATTGTTGCAAAAGAATACGTAAAATAATAAGCATTATAAACAGATAACTTTATAATGCTTATTGATATTTTAAAACCTCTGTTAAGAATCCGTCAGAGGTTTTAAAATAGGTTTAGATTTAAAGCTATCATATTTAGTTATCATTAAATTATACCTAATTCTACGTTGATTGCCTTTATATAGATTAATGCTACTAAATTAATATACCCTTACATCTTCTCCACATTTATTGCTTGAGGACCCTTTTCTTTTTGAACAACATCAAAAGAGACTTCTTCTCCTTCATGAAGATCTTTACTTGGTCCTTTTTCTTTAATTTGAGAATGATGAACAAAAACATCATCACCTGCATTTGCCGATATAAATCCATATCCTTTTTCATTATCAAACCATTTTACAATACCTGTCTGCATACAAAAACCTCCAAAACTTATAATATAATATTAATGTCCCCATATGCATATTTTTAATTCATCACTATTTAATTCAATTATTGCTTTTATTATAAAGATATACCAAATCACCGAAAAATCTAATTTTAAATTAATATTATTCATTTCTATTATTTACTATAATATCTCTAAACCTATTAGATTGTTTTAACAACTTCTTGCCAACATTGGCTACAACATCTTGAGGAAGTTTCATTAAATTATATTTTGTTAGCTCTATAATAGGTTCAAATAGATTTTTTGTATCATCATAACCTTGCTTGATTCTTTTTCTAGCACCGTTAGGTGTAAAATCTAAAGTTGCACTAAGAACACCCTCGTCCATTTCACTAGGTATTATTTCAATTATTTTAGCATTTGGAAACGCAGCTCTATCTACTTCGCTTACAAGAGATAAGTTTACAGCTATTATTATGTCACAACCATCTCCGTAGAGTGGTTGGATTGGTAAATTGTCACACATAGCTCCATCTAAATATTTTCTAGTTTCGATTTCTTTACTTTCATATACAACCGGTATAGCAGAACTAGCCAATAGTATCTCCTTTATTCCATTCTCATCATATTCATTTAGCTTAAAATACTTAGGTTTAATGGAAGGCATTTCACTGCAAGCAGCATAGCAAGTTATTTGAGATCTCTGTACCTTTTCAAAATCTATATGTTTATTCATCAGATCAATTAGTCCTTGCCTTGATATATTTCCCATTTCCAAAGTTTTCGGAATATACTTTTTAACAAAATTTATGTTCCTTGATCCCCAAGCTAACATTAAACTTTTCTTCATTAATTCTATATTTTTAGCAGGTAAAATTTCGTCTCTTGATAAGTTGAGCCATAAATCTTCTGCTTTATCTACATCTCCACACATAAATAAAACTGCATTTAATGCTCCTATAGAGGTTCCTGAAACAACCTTAATATATTTATCAAACCCTAAATCAACTAAGGCTCTCCATACCCCTATTTGATAAGCGCCTCTTCCTCCACCACCTGCCAACACTAACCCTATTTTCATATAAGCCTCCTAGCCCTAAATCTATACTTATTTATAAAATATTCATTACACAGTATATGGTTCTTAATCATATTTATTTAAATTATAGACATGTCATTGAAATATAAAACATATTTATGTATTAAGTAAGTAATTTAACAAATACTATCAATGTCGGAAGTTTGAACAGATGTATTTGATAAAACACTATATACTGTATGACTTTTTACGAATCTAATATAGATATTGAAATAGGAACATCTCCATGTCATATTTCAAAAAAGATCGCTGAAGTGATTTTCTTCAGTGATTTTTTTTGCGCACCCGCCTTTTCTGAACATAGTGTATAGCTTCTGGCATACTAATAAGTTTTATTTTATTGTATATCCATAAAAAACTGTAAAACTACTGAAACATCTATATCTAGCTAGGTTGAAAACTTTAAAATTCATATATATTAAAAGGTGATACATCCCAAAAGGATATACCACCTTAAATTACACTTATATTCTATTTACCCTGCCCAATAGACTCCATTATTATTAGAGCCGTATCTTCAATAGCTCTTTGAGTAACATCAATAGTTTTACATCCTAGCTTTCTTATAATCTTATCAGCGAAATCAAATTCTTCTAATATTCTTGAATCACTAGCATATTCAATCTCAGAAGAAATTCTATGAAATTTATCTAATCTTCTTTTCCTAATTTCGATTAGCTGAAGTGGATTGATAGTTAACCCAAATACCTTCTTCTTATCTATTTGATATAATTCATCTGGAACTCCTACTTCTGGAACAAGAGGAATATTTATAGCTTTTATCCCCTTATTTGCTAGATACATACATAAAGGAGTCTTAGAAGTTCTGGATAATCCAATTAAAACTACATCAGCATTCTTAAGACCTCTATAATCTTTCGAATCATCATATTGCATAGCGAATTCCATGGCTTCTATTCTCTTAAAGTACATTTCATCAGTTTTCCACATAGCCCCCGGATTATAATCAGGATGGGTATTCAATATTGTGGAAGCTACATTTATTATTGGCCCCAATACATTTATTATATTTATATTTTTTTCTATACATTTTTCAGTTAAAAATTCTCTTACATTAACAGTTATTATAGTTGATACTACCATGCAAGATGTACATGTATCTATGTTTTTTATTAATTCTTCAACATCTTCAAATGATTTAACATACGGAATCCTCTTTACCTCTGCCTTATCCTTAAACTGACTCGCCGCTGCTATAGCAACTTGTTCCGCAGTTTCTCCTATAGAATCTGAAACAGCAAATATGGTTAACATCCTATATACCCTCTTTCTTATCATTAAGTTATAAATTCTATTACATTTAACCCAAAAATTAACCCTTCTATTAATTATTATACCTATAAATTACACACAAGTATAACTAAATTGTATACATAAATTTATTCTTTAACCCCACCTTTATAATTTAGTACAATTTTTTCTTTTTATACATAGCTGCAACTATACATAAAACTAAGCTAAGATTTAATAATTCCTTAAAACAAAAAGAATCCTAAATTCAAATTAGAACTCTTTTTATCATTAAGGAGTTATTTAGTTGACTTGAATTTTAGAAGCCTTCTATATTCTTCTTCAACCACTTCATATGGTACTGGCTTACTAAAATAATAACCTTGTACTACATCACAACTAATTTCTTCAAGAAATCTAAGTTGCTCATCTTCTTCAACACCTTCAGCTATAACTTCCATCCTTAAATCATGAGCAAGTTTTATTATTCCATCAAGCAAAGCCCTATTGTTATGTGTAGAGTTAATATCATCAATAAATGACTTATCTATTTTTAACACCTCGATAGGAAGCATCTTTAAATAACTTAAGGAAGAATACCCAGTACCAAAATCATCTAACACAATCTTAAAGCCTAATTTTCTTAAATTGTTGAGAATTTCATTACTATATTCAATATTATTAATTATAGCAGTCTCAGTTATTTCAAATTCTACTTGACTAGAATCTATTCTAGTCTCTTCTAAAGCCTTTTGCACTGTAGCTAAAAAGTTTTTATCTAATAGTTGTACTGCAGAAATATTTATAGAAATCACATTATACCCTATATTTTTCATTCGCAATTCATTAGCACTCTTAAAAACCTTATATATAAGCCATTCTCCTATAGGTACTATACTTCCAGTTTCTTCAGCGATAGGGATAAATTCTGCTGGAGATACTCTTCCTAATACCGGTGAATTCCATCTTAAAAGCGCTTCAAGACCTCTTAATTTGTGTTGTTCCAAATCCATCTGAGCTTGATAGTACACTTCTAATTCATTATCATAATTTATATCACTTAAACCTTGCTCTATTGCAATTTTTCTGTTAAAGCTTTCAAACATATTATTATCAAATAACAGAGCTTTGTTTTTTCCGCTTTCTTTAGCTCCATACATCGCTATATCAGCATTTCTTATTATATCTTCTACATTATTACCATTCTTAGGGAATTCTACTATTCCTGCACTAGAAGAAACAGTTATGCATTTTCCCTCTATATAAAAGTTGCTTTTTAATCCAGTTTGTATTTCATTAACCAAATGCTCTATATTTTCATATTTACTTACATCCTTCATAAGCAACAGAAACTCATCTCCACCTATTCTTGCAACAATTGTATTATCTTTATTTAAATCGCTTAGGAGTTTAGCTATTTCTATAAGTAATAAATCACCAATCCTATGACCTAATGTATCATTAATGTTTTTAAAATTATCTACATCTATAAGTACTACTATTGCATTTAGATTGTTTTCTTGCAAACTTTCTATTTCTTTAGCTAATTCCTTTTGAAAATATATCTTATTTGGAAGTTTAGTAAGTTGATCATAATACGCTAAATTAAAAATATCCTCTTCATATAACTTTTTTAAAGTTATATCCGTAATGGATCCACATATTTTAGAATTTCTTTTATTATTTTTGCTTGCCGGCTTGGATTTCACACTTAACCATATATATTCTCCATCTATCTTCCTAATCCTAAATTCACTTTCAAATGTAGATTCATGTCCTTTAATTAAGGAGGTAAAACTATCACATGCTTTTCCATAGTCGTCTGGATGTATCAATTCTATTAAAGATTGAAGGGTATATCTTTTATTATCAGTATTATATCCTGATATTGAACTAAACTTTTCTGACAGTGTTAGTTTATCCTTATCTATATCATATTCCCATATAGCATCACTAGAAGAATCAATAATACAGCTTAACTTGTCTAAGATATTATTAATATGTGAAGCTATAATTGCAACCTCATCCTTAGCTCCCTCATCAAACCTTAGCTTCAAGTCATCTGCACCTATATGTTCTATATCTTCAGCAAGTATCTTCAAATTTTTAGTTATACTTTTAGTAACACGACCACCTAAAAAAATAGCTAATATAGATATAAGCAAAGAAGATAGTATAGTTATCTCTAATATATCCTTAGAATACTTATTCATTTCTTTTTCATCTATCATTCCAACTATTATCCAATTGGTTCTTAGCGATTTACTGTAGAAACAATATTTTTTCTCACCATTATACTCTAATGTTATTAATTTTTTACTTCCAGATAGAATTGTTTTAGTTAACTCTTCACTTTTTATATAAGTCCCTACTTGTTCATTATCATAACCGGCCATTATTTTATACTTTGAATCTAATAACATAATATGACCTGTATCGCCTAATTTTATATTTGATATATAATCAACAAGTGAATCCATAGCAAAATCAATTCCAAGTACACCTATGAGTTTTCCATTTTTGTATAAAGCTTTAGATACAGTTATTACTGTTTTTCCTGTTACCTTATCTGTATAAGCATCGCTCCATACATTTGTATTTCCTTTAACAGCGGCAGTATACCAGTCTCTTTCACTTAAGTTGCCAAGAGCAGTATCTGTCCTTGGGCTAATAACACAGCTTCCATCATCATATGCAAGGTATATATTTAGCACACTTCCATAGGTTTCAGATATACCATCTAAATCATTCTGCATATGCTCTTTATCTGAAAATGATATATTTTTATCTATTAAGTTTGATTTTTCAATTTGATCAATTATATGCTCCTGCTGTTTTGTAAAATTATTAACAGAAAAATCTACAGTATTCATAAGAAGCATACTTCGCTCTTCAAATGATTGCCTTACTATCCTATTAGCATTAACAAAATATATTGTGCCTAAAAAAACTACTGTAGTAATCACTAATAATATAGCAAATGATCTAACCTTCTTTGTTATTGTATATCTCATCAAATCCCTTCCCTTATCAAAATTGCAAATACCAGACATGATATAGATTTCTATTTAGAAAACAATATTCTATTTTAGATTGCTTAACCAATCTGGAGAGGAATTTAATGATTTGATATACATATGTATATCAATGTATGCCTTCTTCCTCTTATCTGTAAATAGGTCCTAAGTTTAATTCTTTTACAAACATGCCTCAGTATTTTCATCGTTATAAATATAAAACTCTTAAGTGAAAATCAGTAAATAATTTATCGGAGTAAATCAAGATGTATTTAACATGCGGTCTTTTATAGACAAATTTAGTAAAATAGATGTGTTTTAATCATTAGTATTTTTAAACTACGTTTTAATATTTTTTTTAATCCTTTTGTATTTTACCAAAGTATGTAATTTATTTCAATAAAAAACATGTATTTTTTTGTCTAAACTTGTATTTTTATGAGATGTTCATGTAAAAAGCTATACATTTATAAAATACGTAAATAATAATTAACTTTTTTATACTTTATTCAAAGATATGTATATTTATAAATTTTCTTAAAATATCATGTAATTGTTAACATGAATTGCAACTTAAAACTTCCAATTAATTTATTAACCCAAATATCAATTTATAAATTCTTTACAAAACTAATCCATTCTTATAATAAAAAAAGCAAATAAAACTAGCTTCAAAAACACATAGAAAATATAATTAATCGAAATTACTTATATTTTCTAACTATTAGTTGAACATAAATCTAAATAGATGATAAAATCAATTTATGAAACGATAACTTGCAATATAATATAAATACAATTTTAACTTAAATTCTAGGAGGAACTATCAATGAATAAATCTCGATTATTAACTGTGGGCATTCTACCTATTATGTGGATAATATATTTTGCGTTTGAGTTTATAACAGGTAGGATTCATTCACAATATGATATAATAATGAACCTTTTACCTACGATACTCTTCGCTATAGTTGGCTTTTTAATATATTACTTAGGAAAAAGATTTTCTAAAGGATTATCAAAGTCTAGTCTATGGATTGTATTTACTTCCACATTTATCTTAGATCAAGGAATAAAGTATATTATAAAAAACTGGTACTTTGACAAAAGCTTTTTTTTAATAGATAATTTCTTAAGCTTTAATCCAATAATTAATTCGTCAGGTTCATGGCTAAATGCTAGATTTGGTACTGGTCTAAGCTTCTCAGTTCTCATAACAGTAAATATAATAGCAATATTGATTTTTATTGAAAGTTATAGATATTATCTTCATAAAGGACATAAGGACTTTTGGGCTGATATGAGCTTTTGTTTTATACTAAGTGGATGTCTATGTTCATTAATAGATAAAGTGTTTTATGGTGGTAGTTTAGATTTTATAGGCATAAGTTCTCTTTTTATAGCAGACTTAAAGGATATATACATAAACCTAGCAATCTTCTTTTTAGCTTTATGCATATATAACAATGGATTTTGGCAAACATCTGAAGAAACAACTTTAAAACAAGATGTTGAAAGTATTAAAAGGTTTCTTATCTTTATAAAAAAAGATATTTTTCAAGGTTCAAAATAAATTAAAAAGTAATTATAAAATACTTTATACGATCACTATTATTTAGCAATTGCCCTTGATTATAATTTCTTTTTGAATTAAAATTAAATTGAATGTTTAATCTTTAACAAACCTTTATTCATTTTACGTTAAATTTTTCTGCATTTGCAGAGTATTTTTAAGAATCAGCATTTGAAGTATTAACTTTATTTTGCAGATCCTTAAAAATTTTTTTTGTGTTTTTTCATTGTTATGATATCTCTAACAAATTATAATAATAATTCTGTTTTCAAGATAATTCTACTTATGAAAATAGGTATATTAAATAAAACAAAAGCCTTCTGATCATTCGGAAGGCTTTTATTTTATTTATTCTTTTATAAAAAACAAGTATTTCTAACAATTAAATACTAATACTTTAATTACAGAAAACTTTAATTATCAAATCTGTTGTTCATCATTTTCACTAGAAGTATAATTACTAATATATATTAAAATGGAGGTCATTATGAAAATTCTGTTATTATTAATAATACTCTTATTACTAGTTGCAGTAGTTACTTCTATGTATTTTTCTAGAATTGTAGTACTCCCTACTGTAAAAAAATATGATGACACACTTTCAGCTGAATTAGATGCTGGAAATATAAAAGATTACATCCTTAATGAACTAGAGAAAGAAGAAATATATATACCATCAACCTTTGGTTATAAACTTCATGGTTTCTTTTTCCCTAATAATAATTCTAAAAAGGTTATTATTTTTGCTCATGGTATAACATGGAGCTTGTATGGATCTATGAAGTATATGGATATATTTATAAAGAG
The DNA here is from genome assembly GCF_014193895.1 of Clostridium fungisolvens. Lineage (NCBI taxonomy): Bacteria > Bacillati > Bacillota > Clostridia > Eubacteriales > Clostridiaceae > Clostridium > Clostridium fungisolvens. Next base: position 161,336 of record NZ_BLZR01000002.1, read on the forward strand.
AGGTTTTGCTGTACTTATATATGATCATAGAAATCATGGTCTTAGTGGAGGAAATGATACTTCTTTCGGTTATTATGAAAAACATGATTTAAAAACATGTACAGATTGGGTTATTGATAGAGTTGGATCTTCAACTATAATAGGAGTACATGGAGAGTCAATGGGCGGAGGAACAGTACTTCAATATATATCAATGGATCCACGCGTTAAATTTTGTATAGACGATTGTGGTTATTCTGATACAACTGAACTTTTCAAACATAGGCTTAAAAATGATTTTAAACTATTAAAGCAACTTCCTCTTATACCTCTTGCAAGTATAGCAACAAAAATCACAAAGGGCTGGAGCTTTAATGATGTTAGTCCTATAAAAACAATAAGCAAGATAAATACACCTATATTATTTATACATGGTGAAAAAGATGATTATGTACCAACTAAAATGTCTCATGATCTATATTCTTTAAAAAGTGGATTTAAAGATATTTATATAGCACCAGGTGCTGACCATGCACAGGCTTATACTAGTAATCCAGAAGAGTATGAAAAAAGAGTTGATAAATTCTTAAGAGATATAAATATAATATAGAGTTCCTAACTCAACTATTAATTTATACATGCCTGAAAATCCCCAGAAACCGAGATTTTCAAACAAGCATAAATTAAGTTTCGATAAAGAAACTCTTTATAGCAACTACATCCTTATTTAAATTACAGATGTGCTTTAAAATTCAAAAGTATTTCTTTACATGAAGTTATAAAAGATCAACTTTGAAGATAAACTTGAATTAAAAAAGTACATCTTTTTATTGTTCAAAAAGTAGTTCAATAAAATGACGGTAAATTTTGAGTTAATATTTGTAAATTTATAAGATAATTACGCACTAATCTAGTATACTTAAAATAGATACTTATTTTATGAGAAAAGGAGTGTTTGATTTTGACCAAACAAGAAAAAAGTTGGATTTTATATGATTTTGCCAACTCTGCCTACTCCATAACTATAACTACTGCAATCTTACCAGTATTCTTCAAAACAGTTGCTGCAAAAGGACTTGACGGCCCTACCTCTACAGCATACTGGGGATATGCAAATTCTATATCAACCTTACTAGTAGCAATTATAGCTCCTCTTCTAGGAACTATAGCAGACTATAAGTTTAGAAAAAAACGTTTCTTCTTAGTGTTTACTCTAGTCGGAATAATATCAACTGCATTATTGATGTTTGTAGGTGAAGGAAACTGGCTTACTTGCCTCATCATTTACACGCTTACTGTCATAGGCTTCTCTGGAAGCTGCGTTTTTTATGACTCCTTTATAACCGATGTAACTGATAATGATAATATGGACAATGTATCATCACTTGGTTTTGCTTGGGGATATATCGGAGGAACTATACCATTTTTAGCATGTATCCTCTTAATAATGTTTGCAGGTAGAATAGGTATATCCACTGTTCTAGCTACTGAGTTATCATTTCTAATCACAGCTATTTGGTGGTTTATATTTACTCTCCCTATACTTAAGAATGTAAAACAAGTTTATTTTATAGAACCTGAACCTAATTATATAAAAAATAGCTTTAAAAAATTATGGAGTACTTTTAAAAAAGTTAAGCAAAATAAAGAAATATTTTTATTTCTTTTAGCTTTCTTCTTCTATATAGATGGTGTACATACCATCATATCAATGGCAACTGCATTCGGTTTAGATATCGGTATGTCTACTAATATGATGATGATAGTATTAGTGGTTCTTCAAGTTGTAGCTTTCCCTTGCTCCATGATATATGGCAAGTTAGCAAAGAAGTTTTCTTCTGGAAAGATGATTTTATTTGGAATAATAACCTATTGTATTGTATCAATCTACGGAGTATTTATAAAAAGTACTTTAGATTTTTGGATTCTTGCAATTCTTGTAGGAAGCGCGCAAGGAGGTATACAAGCCCTAAGCAGATCATACTTTGGAAAACTTATACCTAAAGAAAATTCTGCAGAGTATTATGGAATATACAATATATTTGGAAGAATATCATCAGTATTCGGCCCACTGCTTATGGGAATCATAGGTTCTGCCACTAATAATACTAGATATGGAGTGCTAAGCCTCATAGTCCTTTTTGCAATTGGTGCCTTTATATTTATAAGATTGGATAATCATATTGAAAAATCACAAAGTACAGGTAAGAGCACAGTTTCTATAAATCCATCAGAGTAACTGCCTTAATATAAAAAAATCCCTGCCATTATGTTGGCAGGGATTTTTTTATATTAAGCCACTGGCTTTTTAATTGTTGAAAGTATAACTCCACCTACAACTGCTCCGATTAATATAGATAGAACATACATTAATACGTTACCTACTGCATTTGGTATAAAGAATACGAATAATCCACCATGAGGTACTGCAAGAGTACACTTAAATAACATTGATAGTGCCCCTGTTAGAGCTGAACCTACCATAATTGAAGGTATTACTCTTAATGGATCTGCTGCTGCGAAAGGTATTGCACCTTCTGTTATAAATGCTGCACCTAGAGCCCAAGCTGCTTTTCCCGCTTCTCTTTCTTGAGTTGTGAATTTATTCTTTCCTAAAACTGTTGCTACTGCTACTGCAAGTGGTGGAACCATACCAGCTGCCATTACTGCTGCCATTATAGCAGAAGGTTGGCCTTGAGAGATAGTTGCTACACCGAAAGTATAAGCTGCTTTATTTAAAGGACCTCCCATATCGAAAGCCATCATTAATCCAATTATTGTTCCAAGTAATATAGCATTAGTTCCACTTAAACTATTTAACCATCCAGTAAGTGCATCATTAATTCCCTTAACTGGGTTACCTAATACATAAATCATTATTAGTCCTACTATAAGTGTTGAAAGTACAGGTAAAACAAGTACAGGCATTAAACCTTCTAAAGACTTTGGTAGTTTTATAACCTTCTTTAAATAATACACTGTATAACCAGCAAGGAAACCGGCAATTAATCCACCTAAGAAACCTGAACCAATATTTGATGCTAAATAACCACCAACCATACCAGGTACTAAACCAGGTCTATCAGCTATTGAATAAGCAATATATCCAGCAAGTATAGGTACTAAGAAACTAAATGCGCCATTGGCACCAATTCTAAATAGTGCTTCTGCAAAAGATCCTTTAACCTCAAATGCTTTTATTCCGAATGCAAATGATAATGCTATTAATATACCCCCAGCTACTACGAATGGTATCATGAAAGATACACCATTCATTAAGTGCTTGTATGGTCCATTTCTATTTTCTTTTTCTTGAGTATTTGCTGAAGCTTCAGCCTTTCTTGGAGCATCACTAGCTTTAGCTGCTAACGCTCTTTGAATAAGTGCTTTTGGATCCTTGATAGCATCCTTTACAGAAACCTCAACTAAAGGCATTCCTGCAAATCTGCTTTTGTCTACATTTGTATCTGCTGCAATTATTACAGCACTTGCATTTCTTAAATCTTCTTGAGTTATAACATTTTCAGCACCTACAGAACCTTGAGTTTCAACCTTTATCTCGTGGCCTAATTCCTTAGCTGCCATTTGAAGAGCCTCCGCTGCCATGTATGTATGTGCAATACCGGTTGGACAAGATGTTATTGCTACTAATTTCATACTAAATACCCCCTATTTTTTTATTTTATTCGAATACTTTTATAAACTGATCAAAACTAGTACAATTCATAAGTGACTCTCTAATATCTGAGTGCATAAGTTTTCTTGATATTTCACTTAATGCTCTAAGATGAGTATCATTTGCTTCTTCAGGAACAGCTATTAAGAAGAATAAATGTGCTGGCTTTTCATCCATTGATTCATAATCAACTCCTGCCTTGCTTTTCCCGAATGCTATAGAAGCTTTATTTACAGAATTACTCTTTCCATGAGGTATCGCTATTCCCATTCCTATACCTGTAGAAAACTCTTCTTCTCTTTTAAGTACTGCTTCCTTAAATACCTTGCTGTCATTTATAACTCCGTCTTTCACTAATATATCGATAAGTTCATCCAAAGCCTCCATTTTTGTCTTAGCTTTCATATCAAAACAAACTCTTTTTTCTGTAAACATATCCTTTGTTGCCATTGTTATACCTCCTCAATATTTTCCTTTACTTTCAGTATCATACTTTCTACTTGCTCAAGCTTACACGCTTCTGTACCTTCTAAGGTAACTGTAGCTGCTCCACAGCCTTGCGCAAATATCAGTGTGTTCTTTGCATCTAGTTTATTTACTATGGAATAAACCAAAGCTGCAACCATAGAGTCTCCTGCACCAACTGTACTTCTTACAGGAACCTTAATTCCTTTAGCAAAGAATGTTTTTTCTTTTGTAATATAAACTGCACCTTCAGATCCCATTGAAACCAATATATTATCAATGCCTTGTTCTCTTATTTTGTCACAGGATTCAATTATTTTCTCAACATTATCTAATTCTTCATTAAACAATAATGATAATTCATGATTATTAGGTTTTATTGCAAAAGGTTTTTCTTTTAGCCCATTTGCAAGTAATTCTCCTTCAGCATCAAGAATAGTTAATGCTCCTTTACTTTTTGCAATACTTATCAGTGTTCCGTATATATCCTTAGGTAAACTTGATGGTATACCACCTGACAATACAACAATATCTCCCTCTGAACATTTTTCAGTATATAATGCTATAAATTCATCCAATTCAGCTTTAGATATCTCAGGTCCTGCTTCATTTATATCTGTATAAATGTTATTCTTAGTATCTACCACTTTTGTATTAGTTCTAGTGCTTGCATTAATATCTATAAATTGATGATTGATCCCTCTTTTATCTAGTTCATGCTCAAAACTTACCTTCCATGTTCCACCAAGAAATCCTATAGCTAAGGAATCTATTCCAAAATTCTTTAATACCTTAGATACATTTACTCCTTTTCCTCCTATATCATATCTTATATCTGAGGTCCTATTAACAGTACCTAGTTTAAAATCGTCTATTATAAGAGTTTTATCCATGGCTGGGTTAAGAGTTACTGTTATTATCATTCGCTCACCTCCTTAATCTTAAGCTGTTATAATATCCACGCCTATTTCTGCATATTGTTTTATTACTTCTTCATCAATATCTTTACTAGTTATAATCATACTTACCGCCTTTACCGGACATATTACAGAAAATGAAACATTATTAAACTTACTACTATCTGCAACTATGATTACTTTACTTGCATAATTAATCATTGATTTCTTTGTCTGAGCTTCAATAAAATTAGGTGTTGTTATACCGTCTTCTATAGAAACTCCATTGGCACCTATAAACGCTTTGTCCACTCTGAAATTCTTAATAACACTTTCTGTCAAATGACCAACCATAGCTCTAGTATTAAGTCTTAAACTACCTCCAGTTACTATTATCTCTATACCTTCCTTTTCAGAAAGTTCTGCTGCTATATCTATTGAATTTGTTATTACTGTTATATCTCTTCCATTTATTCTTTTAGCTATTTCAAGAGTCGTTGTACCTGAATCAAGTATTATAGTGTCACCATCTTCAATCATCTCACTTGCAACTTCTGCAATACTATGTTTTTGATCAATTCTCTCATCTTGTTTGTCAGTAAAGGATGGTTCAAAGCTTGTTCTATTGTTTATACCTACAGCTCCACCATGAGTTCTCATAAGAAGCTTTTTTTCTTCTAGCTCTTGTAAATCTCTTCTTATAGTAGATTCGGATACATTAAGTAGTACCGCTATATCCATAACCTTTATACTACTTTCTGAATTAAGCATATCGAGTATTTTTTGTTGTCTTTCTTCAGCGAACATAACTAGTTATACACCTTCTTTATTTCTAATGACATAAAGCTTGATTACTTTTGATTGTATCTGCTTGTTTGATTATATTTTATATGATAACATTTACAAAGTCAATATTATTTGCGCAAAATATTTCAAAAACAATCATGATTTTATTGGCAAAAATAGCTTTTGTGCTCATTTATGATTTTTATTGATTATATCACTCATAACTGCCACTTTATATTGTTTCTATTATTATTGAATGATTTAATTCATATAATTATGTGGAGGTGATTATTTAGATGAACATTATAACTGATTCTGTTAGATTTCAAGAAGAGCTTTCAGGCGGAAGAGTAATAACAAGAACTTTTAATACTTACCCTATAAGATTATCTAAGGTTGCTGCAGCACTACAAGGAATAGATTATGGCTTTTCAGATGACGAAGGGCAATTCTTTCGTTGCACTATAGATATAAAAGCGCAGATAGTCAATATCTATCAAATTAAGGTACTTATAACTTTTGGGTTACGCTCAAAAAGTTTTGACAAAAGAACTGATGCTACAATTAATTACATTCTACTGTTTTGATAAATATAAGAAATAGTCCTCACACTTAGTATTCCTAATTTTTATAATACAATAAATAAAACTATAGACCTATTTACATCAATGTTATTATTTCTAATTTAAAATAATCTATGTATTTTATTGTTAACTTTAATTAAAATTCTACAAATTTCCACGAAGATGACATACTCTTTTTCTTCCTATTTCATTAAGACTTTAGCCATCATGATTTGTTACTATAAAAAAAGCAAAAAACCACCATCAAAATATTAAAATATTTTGATAGTGGTTTCTTTATATTAATACGCTAAGCAAACTTAAACAAAACTTTATTCTTATAAAGTTAATGCTCCATCATATTACTGATGGAGCACATTACCTAGCGACCACCTACTCTCCCACACAGTCGCCCATGCAGTACCATCAGCCGTCTAAGTCTTAACCTTCGTGTTCGGTATGGGTACGGGTGTAACCCTTAGACGCATCATCACTAGATTTTTAAAAGCAAAAGCTTTTCAACACTTATATATTATACTTGTTATGTTGAAGCTTGTCAATATAAATTTTATAATATAATTTCTAAATTTTATTTATCATACCATAAACTTTATCTAATTTCTTTTTACTCTCTTCTATTCTCTTCAATAGTTTTCTTCTATTAGAATCTATAACCTTGTATCTTTTTGTGCTTCTTTCTTCTAATAATTTTATATCACTTAATTGTTCCGAATCATACTCTATATCTTTTTCTAACTTCTCTAAATCTAATAAACATCTATTATATATATCACTCAAATAGGAAATCAGATATTCCTGTGATACATTTTCAAAATCAATTTCTTTTTTATAATTATCTTTGACTTCATCTATATCCATATTACTAACTCCAGAAAATAAATACTACTAATAATTATATTCAATAAGCTATATATATATGAATTGATTTGGCGCCTTAAAATTTTATTATTTATGCTAGTTTCAGTTTATAGATATACAAAGTTTATATTTTCAAATTCTTGTCTCATAATCCAATAGAGTTTTGAAAATAGTTTTAAGATTGAAATATAGCATTCTTCATAACTACATAAAACATTGTTTATACAAAAGACCATTCTGCAATACTAATCCCAGGTTTTAAAGATGTATTTTCATCTACTATACCACACATATCTTCATCAATAATGTCTTGGCATATGATTTCTCCACACTTATTATCACAACTCAAAATTTCTTTATTCTTACCACTTCTCCTTTTCGTGTTTTTTTTACTTATTAGCATTATAGGAGGATCTTTCTTAGAGATATCTTTATTTGCTTTGTCCCACATTTTTTCATTGATTTCAATACACTTGTTATTTGGCACATCTAAATCATCTATATTATTCTTTGTAGTACTTTTCAGAGAACTGTCAAGCTTCTTATCCTCTTTCGATTTATTATCATTAATATCAACTGGTGCTTCAAAGTTTTCATCTAATAATCCATGAATATTCTTTATCTCTGTATTTTGGTCCTCACATATTTCTTTATCTTTAACCTTAATATTTTGATGTTTTACAAAATTCTTAACCATATATATCTTATCTTCAATAAATTCAACCATCTCTAACTCGATAAATGTTTCTAATGCTAGTTTAACTTGGTCACTATCTCTATTAAATTCTATTGATAAGCTCTCTATTGTGTATGGTATACTTTTTGAAAGAAATAAGTTTCCTTCCATATTCACCTTTCCAGCTAACATTACAATCCTATTCCATATATAATGAATAACATCTCTTTCAGGTTTTCTATCTATTATCTTAAATTTGGTATCATCATACATATCAACTCTAAACTTTACATATTTTCTTTCTCTCATATTCTTCTTCTCCTCTACATACTCAATATTTACGTCTAAACCATTTTATCTATTTTGTCTTCGAATAATATATATGCATTTGTAGATAAGATTGCAGAATTATTTATAGTTTATTTGGATAAATTCTAATATAAAGTAGTTTATCTAAAGATGAACAACTTCAATCCGAAATCTATTTTTAAAACTCTCACGGGTTCTGATGAGAGAATTTAAAAATATAAATTCTACTACGAAGTGGTTCATCTACATAATAAAAAAACGCTAAAATATCTCACTTTAGCTTTTTTACACATCTATGTTATCAAATAAAAAAAGATAAAGCAAAAAGACTTCACATTGTGAAGTCTTTACTGGTGCACCATCAGGGACTCGAACCCGGGGCACCCTGATTAAGAGTCAGGTGCTCTACCAACTGAGCTAATAGTGCATATA